>CAYMBT010000033.1:0-17023 GCA_964388755.1 uncultured Pseudobdellovibrionaceae bacterium
AGTAACATTCAACAAAGTTTTCAATCCAATTGATTTGTTGGTTTAAAACGGCAAGATTTTTAAGTTCTTTAAGCAGATCAGGCAACCACAGTTCATAACCCAAGTTTTTATGATGAAGGTGTTTTATGGTGCCCTTTAAAGCGGCTGAGTTATAAAAATTATGGTGAAACCACCAAAATGTATAAATCTTTTTAAGTTCTGAGAGATCAAAACTCTGACAACTCCGAACAGTGGTGTGAATTTCAAAAACTTTAGCACTTTGCTCCTCAGAGGAAGAAACAACTAACGAACGGGATTCTGAATGAATCGGAAACAAAATTGTTTTTGTCTTAATTCCCTGCTGCTTTTGAAAAGACGGATCTGATAATGTGGTGTTCTCTGTGACAGATAAAATATAGGCTCTGGATTGACCGATCCCAAACCTTATATCTTGACTGAGTGTTGATAAAAAGCGCTGAGCATTATCACCGGGCAGTCCAATGATCAACTCTGAGGTCACTGGAACATCGTCATTATTTTTAAGCTCTTTAATGATATCCCAAAGTTTATCGTTTTTAATATTGTCTCGTCCATTAATCTTTAGAACCTTTGGGTCATGACTTTGAAAACTGATCTTAAGATGACGGTGAGCTGCATTTAATTCTTTATAAAGAAGTCTTAAGATGGGCGAAAGATACTTTGAACCATTTTTAGCAAGCCCCGAATAACTGACGTTGGGGCTTGTGCCGTATTTTCTTTTTGAAGATATCATCAGTTCTATCAGCTCTAGATCACTTTTAAACATTCCGAAATTGGCGTCTAAAATCTCTATCTCTTTGATCGATGGGTGAGAGTAAAGATAATCCACTGTCTTTTGGACCACATCCCCGTCCCACTTTTCAATTCTTGATCGGGACTGACCTCCCCAATCGCAAAATGAGCAGCCAAAGGGACAACCACGATTGGTTTCAAAGCTCGCCTTTATTTTTTTTTCTCTTTTAATAATCGATTCAAAAATTCCGTCTAAATAAGGATTAGAATCCATATTCTTTGGAATCAATTGTTTTTGAGGCTCTAAGAATGAACTTAAATCCAATGAACTGTTTTGATTCGCTTTCAAATGATTTTGATCGGTCTTCAAAAGTTGAGTTGTGTTTTGGTCAAGGTTCATTAAAAAATCAGTGAATGTCTCTTCGGCCATGCCCGTAAAAAAGTAATCCACTTCAGGATGGGTTTCTTTAAAACGAAGTTGTTTATTTTTATCAATGGGAATGGATGGGCCACCCCAAATAACAAGGCCCTGAGGGTTGAGCTTTTTAAAGATTTGCGAGTACCTTTTAACAAAATGCTGATTCCACGAATAAAGAGTCAGCCCCAATAGGTCCACATCGATGGCACGAATCAAAAAATCATCATCGGATATGGCCTTATACAAGGGCTCAACAAACTGGATGTCTGAAAGCGCAATGTTTTTTTGAGCCTGGGAAATCAAGCAACCCGTAGCATAAGGTAACCAGGTGTCAAAAGAGACACCGATACTACCTAGTAAGACTTTGGATTTTTTATTTTCTGTCAAAAACAATGCCCCTTGAAGAGCCTAGAGTATCAATATAAATGTTGTAAAATTCAAGATTTCTTAGCATTCTCAAGCGATGTGGAACATCATCGAGCCCGGCGAAATCTGGAGCCACCCTAACTTCTTTAATCAAGAGGATTTCACGACTCTCTTGTCTCTGTGCAAGAATTCCACCTCATTTAATATGAGCCCCGGCAAAAGCATCCTTGAAGTGTTTGATCAGATGAATATCAACCCAACACTTTATAATTATAACGTCAATTTTGTGGGAATCAGAAATAAACAACACATTATCAAATCTTTTGCCGAAAAAATTGACTTGGTGACTCAAAGCCAAGGCTGGAGGCCATTTCCCACCGAAAATTTAAGATCCTTGCAGTTTTTTGTTAAATCTTTTAATCCCCTTTCGTTTTATGAAATCCATGCAGAACCTATTCAAAGATACGGCGAGTACACATTTATTTATTTTCTTGAAGACTGCCAAGGGGGCGAGCTGGTTTTTGCCTCTGAAGAAACCACACAAAAACATTTAAAATTACATCCTGAAATGCATGAACCATTAAGTCGTACCCAAGATGTTTTTAAACGACTCAACGAACCTTTACGCTGGGCTGGGGATCACATCATTAAACCCCAAAAAAACACCTGTGTTTTATTTAAAGTTGGATCTGTGCATTGGGTGAATCCCTTGGATCAAAAATCATCTGCAGAGAACACAAGACTTTCTATTGCGGGTTGGCCGCTGGCAAGCCCAGAGCTTTTAAATGATCTTAATATCAATTGTGGACTTAAAAAAGTTTTTGAAGATCTGGACCATTTAGAAATTAGAAATTAGAAATTAGAAATTTAAGAAATGCTGGCAAATGGAAAACCGGTCAAGCAATATCGGCCTAGACCCTGCTCAACATACGGGGAAACCTTATGGGGCACACCGGTTCTAAAAACAACAAAAGTATTTTTTTGCGGCTTTAAGCATAGTGACTCTTTAAGATACTGAACACTTTGTCCTGTTTCATTGAGTTTTGACCACATATTTTGCCAATTTATTTTCTCTTCTTCAGACCTAAAAATCTCTTGGTCATCAAATGACGGAAATATCAAATCACCCGAGTCTTCATCGGTGAGATAAAGAACGTAAGCAAAACCACCAAAAACATTTTGGTCTTCAGAATGAAGATCATAGTGAGACCCATCCTTAAAAACTTTTAAAAATAAATTCGACGTTTTGGGAACAGTTTCTTGAATGGTCTTGCTATCAATTTTTGTAAAAAGAGAATTTAATGAACTTACAATCTCACTGTACACAGACAACTCTAGATCACGGGGCAAAGGCATATGACCATAATCAAAACTAGAGTAACAGTATTTAGGTTTTTCTTTAAGACTTGATCTCCAGCGGATGTGGGATTGATGATTCATGGCCCAATGACTTAGGCTCTGCAAAGTCTCTGATCTTAAAGCGCCTTGAAGTTTCCAGATTTGATGGGGATAAATCTCTTGCCATGAAGTCATCACCCTTAAAATCTATCACAGAGATCCCATTGAATGATCGACCTCATGCAACAACAGGTGTGATGGCCTGGGTCCAAGTCTTTATGGTATGAGACAAATAATGCGTGGCAAAATCTATTCACTTATTATTCTCAATCACGCTCTGGCCCTTGGGGGGCTTCTTTACTTTTGGGATCCCAGATACCTTATTCTTTCACTGATCGGGGTCCTACTTTTTGGCAAATTAGGTGGCGAGGCGATGTATCACCGCTATATTGCCCATCGATCCTTTGAGCTTTCAAAACCATGGGAAATAGTTTTGCTTTATTTTGGTTGCTTGAATTGTTTTGGTAGCCCTTTGGGTTGGGCCGCCCTTCACCGTGTGCACCATCAACACTCTGATACCGACAAAGATCCCCATGGAAGTCTTGTATGGTGGCGTGTTTGGATGACTCATTGGAGAGATTCAAAAATACCTCAAGATACTGTGCGCGACTTGGTTAAAATAAAACACATCCATTGGTTTCATCGCAATTACTTTACAATTGTGATTGTCACTTGGGTTTTACTGGCGACAGGTGGTTTGCAGATTCCTATTTTTTTAATCAGTCTTCCAGCAGTGATCACATTTCACAGCGCGGGATTGGTCAATACCATTTGTCACCGTATGGGATATCGAAACTTTTTGATCAATGACAAGAGCTACAACAATTTGTTTGTTAATTTTTTAACTCTGGGTAGCGGATTACATAACAACCATCACGCTCAACCTAGAGCTTGGAACAACCGATTGCACTGGTACGAGGTGGATCTTGTGGGTTGGTTTATCTCTAAGGTTAAAAATCCTTAATTATTTTTGGATTTACGGGATCGGCTTATAAGCCTAAATTTTTTTAGATGTATTTATAACAGTTCTGGTTGTCCCGCTCTCCATGCCTGGGCAATCTCTGCCAGCAAATCCGTGGGATAAAGACTAAACATCAAAATAATGCGATCGGTATCCCCTTTATTTTCTGAGGCATGAGAGAAACCCGTATTCAAAAACCAAGGATGACCATCCGCGGGTACATGGACTTGCTCGATCTGACCTTTGCGTTTTGTTAAGTTGTAGCACTGAGAATTGGTATAGATTGGCAAGATAATTCGTGTGGCAAAAGAGGGATCATAGTCGATATGAAAGTCGACCGTTTTACCAGCCTTTAACTTGACAAGTCTGACACGCATAAAATCGCCAGGCATCTGTTTTACACATTGGTGCATATAAGAATTTTTAAATTTCTCTGAAGGAAAATCGTAATTTCTTTCATCCATGTCCGGCGAATCCAGCCTGGGACTGATTTTTTTTCTGTACTCGGATGTGAACGACACTGATGATTGACTAGAAATCACTGAAGTGGGCTGAGCATTGCTGACTTTTTCGTTGTTAAAGACCGTAAGACTGACTTGTTCGTAGTGCTCTTTAACCGAGTCGGTCAGTGTGGGATGATTCATACACAAACTATGATTAGCCTCGAAAACATTGGCAAATTCTGGTGCGAACTCTAGGATTTCTTTTTGAATAAGATCGATATCAAAATGAAAGCGCTTAAGCTTAAAGTAGCTGGGAAGATGGTTCTTCCAGGTGCGGTGGGTTTTTAAGTTTTCTATCGACATCACGTCGAACCTCGCTCATATTAATAAGCTCAATAATTAGACTTCTAGCAAGTTGGAATCAAGTAGGTCTGGGTCAATAATGATGAACAGTTTATTACAAGTCAAACCTCTTAAACCTGATTTGGGCTGGGGAGTTGTTGTTGAGGCTGATCTTAACCAACTGCAAAATTCTGATTTACAAAACATTATTAAGCTTTTAAGTCGCGAGCTTGTGGTCCTTTTTCGTCAACAAAAGCTTAAGCCTCACAAAGAAGCTAGTCTTTGTCACATCTTTGGTGAGGTCGAAATCATGCCACCAGAGGTCTCTTACCGCTGCCCCATGGGGAGCGATGGTCAGCCAATCCTCGAGATACAACGTGTCACTGGCCAAAAAGACAATCAAGGCCGAGAGCTTGGTCTTTTTGGCCATAATGAAACCTTGGATTGGCACGCCAATCGAGCCAGCTTTATCGAAGGCAGAAAGTCTGTTGTGTGGCTTTACTCTGTTCGCGGAAGTACGGGCAGTCGAACCAGTTGGTGTAATACCCAAAAAGCCTTCGAAGACTTATCAGAATCCACAAAAAAAGATCTCAGAAAAATGAAAGCTTTTTATGGCTTCATGCCGGGGCGTTATACCCCAGTGAATGGTTTTAAATCCCACGTTAACCCTACGCCCACACCCATTGTTCGCTTTAGCCAGCACACCGGCCGCGAAGGTTTGTATTTTCCGTTTTTACAAATGTTTGGCATTGAAGGTATGAGCGAAAACAGCTTTCAAGAATTCATAGAAATGATTAAAAAACACATTCTTCAAGATCAATATATTTATCACCACGACTGGCAAGATGGTGACGTGCTCTTGAGCGACCAATGGTTTTCGATTCATAAACGTTGGCCATGTGATGTGTCTGAACGACTTCTTCATCGAATTACCTTTAATTATCCTGAGGCCTTAAGACCTATTGCAAAAAGCGATCTCGCCAATCTTGAATAGTCATACTGGGCAATAAAAAATCAGCCTGAGATTTATTGAGTCTTAAAGATACAATATTATGCCATGCCGCTTTTTCCATGTTGAGTTGACCATCAGGCAGCCGCCGAACTGTATTGTGCATCAAAGGTTCAAGTTGCCAGTCTTGCTTAAAGTATTCAGATAAAGTTTGAGCCAAAGTTTGGCAAAAGGGCCTACGATTGAGGCCTTGAAAACTCAAAAATATAATCTCTTTTTGCAAGTCTTGGGCGAGTTTCATTTGATAAGGCAACATATATTTGACGGCAATACTTGGTAACTCACGTCCGCGCATGGTTTTGGCTCTGACCTCGGGGACATAATACAAACGAGAAAGCACACGTGCCAAAGTGGTTGGAAAGGGGGCCGTGTGCATGGCACTAAAAGCAATAATCTTTTCTTGAGAGACAACCACATTAAAACAATCGTAGTTATTTAATTTTTGATCAAGATCAGAGTAATTGTTTTTAAGCTTATCCCGTCGTCCGTTATTTTTTATTTGCTGTAACAATACCGAAAATGGCTCTAACCATCTTTCACCCATTTTTGTTTTTAAATCAAAAACTTGATAGTCATTGGTCATTTTTAACCTAAGTCCGAAGAGTATTTAACTGAACTTGCAAATTTAATTTTGCTTCTTTCAATAAGATCCATGTGTTTGATGGGATTTAGTGAACCTAAAATAAATCCAGTCAGACGATCAGGGTCGTTGATAATATCATCGACTCCATGGGGCTGACGACTATTTCGGATCAGAAAAAAATCCGTCGTTTTTGGTATATGACAATAATTTTTCTTTTGATCAATTATTTTTTTGTACTCTGGATCGTACTCTTTACAGAGATAAAAGTTATCCCGGCGACCAGAGACAATAAACCGGTAACCAACCGGCTCAAGAGCCTCGAGATGGCTTTTTAAGTCTGCCGTGATCGTCATATGATGGGGAAAGATTCTTTCAACATAGTTTTCGTCAACATGGGGTAAAATGTCTTTTTGCGCCCGAGCAAGGTGAACGTAGTAAAGATTTTCAAATGGCAGATGGTCTTTGATCAGTGATATTATCTCTGGGTATTTGTCTTTGGCCCTTGGATTCCATGGATAATCTTTTGAACCCAGCGGCGAATCAAGATCTCTTTGACCAAGAAGTAATTCCATATTCCACCAAACATAAGTCTCGGCATGGTTGTCGTTAAAGTGAGTCAGAATATCTAACCGGCTTTTTATAAGGGGTACATCCAGTGGCAAAAAAACGATGTTATCCAAAATGACTGTCCCTTAATAAAGTTGGCTTATGGCTAGCCTTGGAATTTCTGTGGAACCAGCTTGATGAATAATAAAATCTAAACTCTTTTGAAAAGATTTTTTATCAACCTTTGGTGAAGTGATGGGTGAGGTCGATGGCACATCCATCATTCCAAGCTCCATAAGACTGATCTTACAGCGTCGAGGCTCTTGTTGTAATCGACTGGTCAACACATGAAGCGCCGCCTTTTCTGGGACATAAGAAGTCTCGACCAAATCCCAAATCATGGGGCTAAATTGCCAGGCGCCGATATTAATGATCAGCTTGTCTTGGTTTTGCCAAAGTTTAAAAAGTTTTTGCAAAAGTTGACACTGACTGTAGCCATCGTGGGCTGAGTTAATAAAAATATCGGCCGATTGGGCTTTTTCAATGATTAAGGATTGGATGTCTGCTTGTGTGATATCGTATCCTGCAGATCGAGAGAATTCAGTGACCTCAAAGCCTGATTGCTGGCACCAGTCAATACACCAAGAACCAACCCCTCTTTGACCACCGGTCACTACAACCTTTTTTTGACTGACCAATGACAAAACACCTGCCCCCGTGATTAATTTTTTTGCTACTTTTTCTAAAAGACCTTAAAACTATAGCATGCCAAACCACTTTACTCCAAGATCGAAACTGATAACAGTACCGCTTCTTGCCACTGTCAAAAATGTGATTGATCAGGTTCAGACATTAAGTCTTCTTGATCAGTCCACAAGTGGGCGCGGCCAAACCCATGGGGCTTTTGATCGTGTGCAAGAAAATCTTAAAAACTGGTTTCTACCCTCTGTTGATTTAAGGGATTTTAGTTATATATATCCCACTTCTGGCATAAGTCAGGGCATAGAATGTTGGCTGAGCCATGAATCTCGAACCATCAATTGGGTGAATGGGGACTATATTTGGCCCCATTTTATACGACCCCATCTTCAACGCCTTAATCATTGGAGCGATTTTGAATCTGGTGTTCTCTATTTGTCTCAACCGAGTGCTATCGACGGAAACATGATGACAGATTGGGATGATTTTTTAAATGCGTCCATCCCCCATGTCGTGGATTTGGCTTTTTGGGGGACAGTTCAAGCCCAAAACCTTAAACTTTCAAAGCATACAGAAATGGTATTTTACTCTTTCAGCAAAGGATTTGGGCTTCATTCTTTACGTTTGGGATGGATTTTTTCTAAAAAAGAAATCCCCCATCTTGAGCAACTTAAACTGGTGGGCTATCAATCCTTAGTGAATCTTATTTTTACTGAAAAAATCATAAGCCAACTCTCTTTTGATTTTATGTATAAAACTTTTCAAAATGAACAAAAGATGATCTGTGAAGATTTTAAAATAACCCCTGCTGATTCTGTTTTGTTTGCTAATAGCAAAAATATTGAGTTTGATGAATTTAAAAGAAACCCTCGGGCTTTGGCTCGAATCCCGCTTTCAGAGATATTAAGAAAGTTGAGTCATGAATCTTGAAAAAGAATATTGGTTTGCCAATCACATATTTAAAAAAGAATCAAAAATTCACAACTTCGGTTTATGGATTAGCCAACCTGTTAAAAAGGGTGAACTGTTAATTAAAGCGGGTGGCTTAGCGCTTCACCCTGACCAATTGATCGACTATTTTGGGGATGATCTTTATTCGTATTTGCCGATACCCGATTCTGAACTGGTTTTAGCTTTAAAAACATCAGAACCTTTTAGGGCCACTTTGTTAAATCACTCTTGCAGCCCTAATCTTTTATTTGAATTTCCCAGTTGGCGGGCGCTCTGTGATTTATCCGCTCATACAGAACTCACCTGTGATTACCGAACACTGGGATACCCACAAAAAATGATACAAAAAACTTTAGATCATTGTCTGTGCCAATCAGAAAACTGTGTTCGTCTTTAATTAATTATCTGTTTCTTTCAATAACTATCTCGTCACAACTTCAGTCGCTCTGATTGAAATAAAAATACTAGAATTATCTTGAAATCCCATTGGGCTGGGCAGTGTCCAGTTTCCATCGTTCGTAATAAAAACTTAAAAAATGCCATATTGGTGAGACCAAAAATAAAGCAAAAAACTGGGGCATTAATATGGACTGGGCTTTAAAACAAAGGGCTATGACTCCCACAGAAGAGCCAAAAAGAATCTGCTGAAATCGGTTATCAGGTGTTGTTCGAGGATCAGTGATCATAAAAAATGTTAAAAGTAAGGACGTCACTCCGGTCTCTGAACCTAAGATAATTATATAAGGCATGCCAAAAACTTCACCCAGTGTTATTGCAAATATAAAGTTAATAAAAAGATAACTTAAAGAGACCAACCAACGGTTGGCTAAATAAGTAACCCATAAACCCAAAAGAAGGGTTTGGATTATTCCATGGGGCAAAACAGAATATTGATCGGGCACAAAAACTATATGTTCGTTAAACACAACAAAGGCCGTCACGATGCCAAAATTAGTTGGATTAAAAATATGGTGACCTTTATCAGGGCGATAAAAAATCCACTTGGATGCGATAGATATAAATCCTAATAGCGCGTAAAGCCATGGTAAAGGCGATCGTACGATCAATAACAGTCCTAATGCCGAAATCAAAGCAGATTCAAAACTTTCAAGCCAGTGTCTTTTTCTGTTGTTCGTTAAACGGATTAAAGCAAATTCAGTGATGACAGAGCAAACAATACACGAAATGATTTGAATCGGTGTTCTGGCGAGATCAAAGAAAAAGAAAGCGGTAAAAAGCAAAAGGCTATGATTAAGAAGCTGAATTTTTTTGGGCCGAACTTTAAAGAGCAGATTCATCTTCATACACCAAATTGTACTTGCTGGCTTCAAATTGATCCACAAGCTTTGTTTGTCCCGACGGCCAGATTAAAAGCATTTTATAATCTTTGATTTTATTGGGGTTGATTGGAAATGAAATCTTACTTTCACTTTGCGCCCTGAGTCCGTTAAAAGAAAAAATCTCTTTATATTTAATAACTTTATCGTTAAGCATCCATTTGACCCTAAGCCCATTACTATTTTCTTGGCCCAATCGATCAAAAAAACGAAAACCAACCCAACTATTTTGGGTTTGGGATTTATTGATATAAACCTCGTATCCATCACCATAATGACCAAGAACCATATCAATGAGTCCATCATTATTAAGATCTCCGGTTGCTACCGTACGTGTGACTTTGAATTCACCCAGCCCTGCTGGAATACTGATATCTGTAGCCACTTTGTCTTTATCAATTTTAAACAAACAATTTCTTTCTCGCCCGGCCATTTCAAATTTTTGGTTTTCTTGATTGGATTTATAATCTAAACCTAAAAGTAAAGTTCTAAAGAAAGTCGGCGTAGAGCGCTCGTGAATCCAGTAATACCAGTAGGATTTGACCTCTGGATCACTTTGGCTCTCACCGCCATAATATCGACCGCTGCTCACAAAAAGTTCGTCTTGTCCGTCTAAATCAAAATCAATAAATTTGGCAGCCCAGCTCCATCCACAGCGTCTCATGCCGTAATCAACTGAACTGTATTTAAAAGTATTACCCTCTCTCACCCATAGGTTATTACCCATGGGATAAAAGGGAACGCTATAAACATTGGTAATATAAAGATCCAAATCCCCATCGTTATCAAAATCGGCAAAATCTGAATTCATGCCGGCGTAACCGTGATAAGAGAGATCCAACCAATCCTTTGTCACATCCACAAATTTTTCTTTTTCATTCAAATAAAGAACATCGGTCGAAAAGTCATTTGTAAATAGTAGATCTGGAAGTTCATCATTATTAATATAAGCTACACCCACACCCCATGTGTAATCCCGATCGTCCGACACTGTCTTTATTTGATAGTTTTCACCATCAAAAGATATGATTTCATTTTTTTCGCCCCGCTCTTTGTCGCCGTATCTGTGATTATCCATGGGTTCAAGAAAACCTTTTTTTGATGAATAATTGGCGAGAATGATTTCGTTTGATCCATCATGATTCAGATCGGCCACATTGATACTTTGCACACGACCACATAAGGCTCCGTCTTCAAAAATAGTTTCTTTAATAAAACTTTCTTTTTGCGGGGACCATTCGTAGGCTCTGACACAGCCCCATGGGGCAACGATCAGATATGGTTTTTGTGGAGATCCTAGGTAAGACCAACCGACGATGGAGACTTTATCTTTAATCTCAGCCAGAGTCTTTGTGGGCATTGGATAGAATTCTTCAAACTGAAGGGCTTTATTATTTTTAAAAAAGCGGATGGGGTTTGGGCTTCCAGGGTCAGTCAGGGTGATATCAAGGTAACCATCCTGATTAAAATCAAAGAGACTCACAGAAGGGGCAATCCCACCAAAGGCTGCCGTTTTATCAGCTTTTTTATTACAATTTTTATTTGAGCAATAAACTAATTTCACATCATGGATCTCAGAGTTTTTTAGTTTTTCAAAACCAATATTCGTTGTGTCCTGGGCTGTTAAACTTCGTTCGTAAACATTTTTGTTCTCTTGCAGACTTCGACTAAAAATCAGTAAACCTAATAGAATAAATGAATAAGCAAGTGCGGCCCAAAGTCTTATGATCTTAAAATTTATGAATCGATCCATAACTCAACTCTCAATCAATTTCTGTTGCAATCACGATGGAACGTTTGCTTTGTACATCAAATTTCTTAAAAGAAGATGAGCAGTGAAGTCGGTAGCGATCAAACAAAATGATATCCCCAGGATTCCACACAATAATGTTTTCTACTGAAAGCCCTGTAAGACTATCAAAGTCGACGTGATCTAAATAATCGGTCAAAATTTTTTCATCGAACTTTTGATCGCTTAATCCGTCAACTAAACTGTAATTTTTGGTCAAGCCAAAAACTTCTAATGAATCGTTGCTGGTTCCTTTAACAAAAGCCTGTCCTGGGCCAATAAATCTCTGATTAAAGGTGACCGTATGAGCCGACTGACCAAAGACTTCCAACGGTATAACAATATTGTAATAAGCTTTTACGTCGTTTTGCACAGGTCCATCGGTATGCACGATATAAGGAAGTGTTTGATCTAAATAATATGAATATGAAACTCTACATCCACCTATATGGGGTTTAAGCTGATTGATCAGCTCTTTGCACATGGCATGATTGATTTCTCTTTGTAGGCAGTAATTTTTTTGCTCAAAAACAGGAGCTTTATTAAAAAGTGCTTTTTGCTGTGTAATCCACTCTGAATCAAACATATCTTTTAAGACTAAGGTTTTTGCAAAAGTGGGATGCCCCATCATCTACTGCTTCCATTTATTGATGCAAATATTGGGGGTGCAGCTGCATAGGGCTTTATCGCAGGCCTTAGCACCATCATAGAGTGAGAAGGTATCTGAGTATAAAAGTCCCATGCCATCTTCACCCTTTGCACAAGAGGCTCGCTGAACTCTAAAGTCTTGATCAATGACAATTTCAGAGAATCCAGCCTCGCACAGCCAACCCTTAAAATTAACCATGTTTCGGCGCATAAGCTCTGGTGGACTTTTAATGATTTCGTGACTGCCGTCACTGTAGGTTAATTTTAAACTATCCATTCTTTCTGATTTTTTTTCAGCATAGTATTGATCCATAAATTTCTTTTGGTCCTCTGAATAGTCAATTATGTCAGGTCCAAAGTTTTTTCGGATCATTCTTAGGTCGGCTTTAGTCCTCGATTTAAGATCATTAAAAAGCTCAACAGTCTCATTAAATTTTTGCGGATCGGTTGGCAAAAGTAAAACCGGATAAAACTCTGTTTCTGGCAACACTTCTAAAATTTGAAATATTTTCTCTTTAAACTCTCGCGGCGTTGTATAGGGATAGTGGTAAGTGGCAACAATGCAGGTGTTGTTTTTAAATCTTTCATAAAGTGGCCGAAAGAGTTCGGTTAATCTTTGATGGGGTAATGATAAGTTGGTGCAAATTTCAACTGATGAACTTTTAAACTTGTCTTGAATAATTTCAGAAAAGATTTCTTTGATCGATGGATTAATTAACGGCTCACCGCCCGAAAATGCCCAGTGAATAGCTTGTTTAGAAGCCAAAAGCCTTTCAAGATTGGTAAAACTTTTTTTATACAGCTCCATCTGGGGAAAAGGGGCTTTTGTACTGTGAGTATCTGGTGGACAGTTTACACAGTCGTAGTTGCAACGTAAATTGATCTCCCAAAATATCCGTATTGAATCAGGCGTGGACACCATAAGATTTTCAATTCTTACAGGGACTCTGTTATCAGGACTTTTGTGAATCATATTGTTGACACTCCTTGCGACTAAACACCTGTCTGATATAGAGTTATATAATGAAATTTTCACAGGATGTTTCTACAAAAGCAACCCAGAAGGGGGAACAAGATCCTGTTAAATTGTTTTTAACCACTGGATCTACCCTTACAATTTCATTTTTGCTGCTTTCTTTGTTTTATTGGTACTATCCCCTATCCAATAAGAGCCTTTTTAAGGATCAAGTCTCTTTTGTTGTGGACTTGGGCCTTCTAAACATCACCCACATTATTTTTACCTTCACCGGCTTTTTACTTTTCAACGAATTTCGCGACTGGTTTAAATCTAGCGTTGCGTCAATAGAGCATCGGTTTTTAACTTTTGGGATTCCACTTCTCTTTCTGTCATTGGGATACGTCTTCTTTTCAAGTTCTGATTTTTTTTGGCGAATCACGCGCACCCTACTTCGATGTTACGGTGTTCATCACTCGGCCCTTCAAACTTACGGTATTTTTTTGATTTACGGCAAAACATCACAGGCTTGGAAACTGAAACCTTTTTTCTTTATCCTCAGCTTTGCCTATGCCGTTGCCCTGATGACTTTTGAGTTTGCTGATAAAAATATAAGACCCACTATTATTGCTTTTCTTGTGGCCGTGTCGGTGTTCGTCGTTGTTCGAGTTTTTTACTTTGTAAAATCCAATAAAAATGATTTTCAATTTATGACAAGGCTTTTACTTTACCCCTTAGGACTCATTTCGCCCATTGCAGGCATGGGTATCTCTGCAGTTCATGGTATAGAGTACGGCCTTGTTTTTAATCATTTCTTAAAAAGAAAGAAAAGCAGTCTCAATAAAAAAAATATTTCGATCTTTATGGTTGTTTTTTCGGTTTTCTCTTTTGTTTGCTACATTGGAGTTCGAAATATCTCACTTTCGCCCTGGGGTAATTTCATTCCACTGAACAGTCCTCCGCTGACCCTTATCCTGGCCTGGGTGATAATTGATTATGTCAATGTCTTGCATTACTATTTTGACTGGAAGATGTTTAGAATGAAAATCGCTGATTCTAGAACCCACATCCTTCCACTGTTTCGGTGAGGTTTAATATTTATCATAATGAGCCGTTTTACGAAAAACTTGTTTCTTTGGGCGACTTTTTTCAAACAAATCTAAAAATTAATGCTATTGATTTTCAAAAAGAGTTATCACAAATCGACGATCAGTGGAGAACCTATAACAAACATAAACCACTTTATAAACGAGAGGGCTTAAGCCTTTTTTCTTTGGATGGGGACACTTCTGGCGAAATTGATCTTAACTCTTTGTACCAATATTATTTAGAGACTGGGATTGATTACGAAGAAAGTTCTTTTAAAACTCCGACACCCAATTGGTTTCATCTTAAAAGTCTTTCTGAGCCACTTAAAAAATTAGAGCCCTCGCTTTGTCGCTCTCATTTGATTCGTTTTAAAAGAGGGGGATTCTTCCCTCCCCATCGGGATTTGGGTGTTACATTTCGTTTAATTTCTTTTTTAAATAACGATCCAGACCGATTGCATTTTTTTGTGGATGACCAGTTAGTTTCTTATGAGCCTTTTAAAGTTTATTTTGTGAATACCAGAAAAATCCATTCGCTCACTTCATTCAGTGATGATCAAGTGATACTTGTTCTTAATGTTTTACCCAATCGAGATTCCTTTCAATGTACCTTTAAATAAAAAATTCTAATTTTTTTTGTGACTACAAGAACCCAACATGATCCAATATTAAATATGGAGATGTTTTTTACTGGAGATTCCCCTTACCAAAATTATCTTGAGACCTTAGGGGATTATTATCCCCTGGATATCAAGGTTCAGTGGGATCACCTCTATGATCAACTGGAGACTCAAAAAAATGAATGGGTGATCTCAAACTCTCAATTCACCCACAACGCTCTCGTTTATAAAAAAACGGGGCAAAAGCTTTTAGACCTACTTTTCTTTAATCATCTTCTCTACTCAGAAGAGTTTAAGCGTACACTTTTGCCTAAGGACAACACCAGTGGACGGGGTGAAATTGAACTCTTTCCCAACATCGTGCAACTTGAGCTTTACCAACTCAATAATGGTTCTTTTTTAGAATTTCCAATTTCTGAGCATAGAATACAATTTTTAGCGGTCTCTCGATCCAACACCAATGAGCTTCACCTTGTGATCAATCAAAAAAAACAATCGACCATTGAAAATCAGATCTGCTATTTAAACTCTCACAAAAATTCTTCACTCTTTAGCTTTTCGGACAATATTCTGGTTATTCACGGAAAACTGAAAGACACAGCTGAAGCCTTTTATTTTTGCACTGAAACTCTTGAGCAAAAATAAACGGACATGAACCTATTTTTTAACTTTAACTTCCAGTAACGAGATCAGCATGGCTGAGATATCAATCTCCCAAAAACGCCTACGAAAAGACTTAGCAAAAGGTTTAGCATGATGATTATTGTGCCAACCCTCACCCCACATAAAAATTCCTAGAATCGGATTGTTAACACTGAGGTCGTTGGTTTTATAATTTCGGTAACCCCACTTATGCCCAACAGAGTTGATAAGGCTTCCGCCGTGCCATAGTATGGCCGCCGGGGCGAGGTAAGCGTAAACTGTAGCAAAGGGTTCAAAAGCGAACCAAAGAAATGCAAAGTATAATACTTGAACCAAAAAATAATTTTTATGAAGAAAGACAATTTGTTTGTCCTTCAACAAATCCTTAACGTATCTAAGATTGGGTTTGTAATACATACTTAAAAACTGTACGCGCCACCAGGGTTGGATGTTTGGACTATGGGGATCTTTAATTTTGTCAGTCGAAGTGTGATGCTGGCGGTGAATGGCAACCCATGCCAGTGCAGAGCCGGTCAATCCGATGGTGCCAAGAAAAGTACCGAGTAACTTAAGCCATCGGGGTGACTTCCAGCTACGATGGGATAGTAGTCTGTGATAGGTCATGCTCATTCCGACCGCGCCGGTGAAAAAATAAATCAAAAGACAAACCAACCAATTTTTAAGATCTCCATAAACAAAGAGCAATGCGAGGGCAACATGGGCCAAGATTTGGAATCCAAATAAAACGTGTGAGCCAATCTTCATTTTGTTCCTAGGTATTTAACGATCTTAAAAAACAATCATTCGACTAACAATAGACAACATAAGGTACAAACTCATCATTAAAAAGTGGACATATTTTATGAGCGCGACAAATATACCCACAGCATAAAGGTGTCATATTACAAAATCTGACTCCAAATTGGACTCAAACTTTATGGGACCACTTGTTCTGTAGTTTCTTCATGAATCCGAAATGACATTGACGCTTAATGGCTAAAAGCCTAACAACTGGGCATATGTCTTACTTAACACTTTTCAAAAATCTCATAAGTTTTACTACTCTAATATCTTCATTATTTTTGATGAACTGCTCTGGGCGAGGCTCGACAGCCAACATGGCGGCTCCCTTGCAACCAGAACTTTTACTACCCTTTAGACAGCCTGAGGTTGTATTTAATGGTTTTCCAGAAAAGGTCAAATGCGAGGGAGAAAGCCTCTTTGAGGGCCCCACTCAAAATGATTTGCTCAACACCTATTCTCAAGTTGTTCAAGCCAAAGACTTCGATGAAAATCAAAAGTTTGTTTTAAGCACACAAGGTCAGAAACTTGAAAGCGTGATCCAAAAGGTGGACGACTTTTACCAAGTTCAATTGACTGATTCGGCGACAAAAGAAATTTTATTTTTAATCAGCCAATATCCTTTTAATGGATTTATTAATGGCTCTCTTTTTAATGACACATCTGGTGGCTGGCTG
>CAYMBT010000034.1:0-16408 GCA_964388755.1 uncultured Pseudobdellovibrionaceae bacterium
AAACTTTTGCAACCGCTCAGGGGAATCAAAAAAATCAATCACCTGGTGACAAGGAGGAGTGTCGAGAACAATAAGGTCGTACTCGTCTTGCTCGAAGATCTGGTGCATTTTGTAAAGTGATGCAAAATTATGGGTTTCACGCAAATTTTTTGAGATCTGTTGATAAATCTTATTTTTTTTAAGCCCAGAAAAAAAACTCTCGCCCAAATGGGTTCGAATAAATTCTTGAAAAATTTTTTCGGTATCGACCTGATAAACTGTCATGGGGTGCTTGAATTCTGCCCAATTTAAAATTGTTTCGTCTTGTGTTGTCCTTTGAGGATTCAGTATTGAAAAAAGTCGGCGGGAGGGATCAATGGTGATGGTGGCCACCCTCTTGCCCTGCCGAGCGGCTTGAATAGCAAAAGCTAAAGAAAGTGAAGTCTTTCCAACCCCACCTGTGCCGACAAAAGTCAGTAGTTTATTATTAAGTATCAATGGGCTGAAGGTGTCCGTAAAAAATCTCCTTGGGCGTTGTAAAGATAAGTCGGAAAGTTTTCTAAAATGAGTTCGATGTGAAAATAAGGTGATGAAAGTTGATCGAGCCTTTTTTGCAATAAACTCTGACCAGAAATACGATTTTTTATAAAAAGCTGCCAAGAGGGATCTTGGATTTTGCAAGATTCAAGATCAATCCACTTGTTCATAAATATCTGTGATTGTCCTTTATATTGGTCTTTAAAGTTTTCTATGGTCTCTACAAGTTCATCAACAGGAAGCTCTTCAAAAAGACTGGCAAAAATAAACTGGGTCAGTTGTGGATCCTTGAGCACTTTTTCTATACTTTCACTTTGAGTTCTCAATGGCCCCCCTTTGACACTTTGACCAAGCAAACCCGGCGCTTGTAAAAAAGAAAGAAAATGTCCAGTACTGTGGGCATCAATGACTATATGATCATATTGAAAGCTTGGCCCATGACTTCGGATGGCCGAGGTCAGCTTACCCAAAATTGCAAGATCCTTGAGTCCCGGAGCCAGATTAATAAGCCCCTGAATCATAGAAGATTGGAAGAAGGGTTGGACAATCCTCTCTAGAGGGACAAATGAACTGACATAGTCCACCAGACAGTCTCTGCCCGAGAGAAGACAAGCATCAAAGCCATATTGAGTCTTTTGGGGCTTATATTCGGGTTCAAAATCAAAGGCCGCCAAGGGGCGTGCTGAGCTTCGAGCCATCAGCTCGACATAAAGAACTTTTTGGCCTAGGCGCGCAAGATGGCGAGATACAAGAAGAGCGAGACTGGTTTTACCCACTCCTCCTTTGCCGCTGACAAAAATTAATTTTTTAAAACTCAACTTCATTCCACTTCCATAACTTGATTTTAGGTGTTTCTTACCCTATATTCCAATGATTTTAACGGAGCGAGTTATGAAATCTAATATCGAAAATTTATCCAGTCTTGAACGTAAAATGAGTATCCAGATCCCTGTGGACGCAGTCAATACAGAGTTCGACAACGCCTATAAATACCTGCAAAAAAATGTGGAAATTAAGGGCTTTCGTAAGGGTCGAACACCCATGACGACGATTAAGAGTATTTATTCAGATAAAATTAAAGACGATGTTGCACAAAATCTGGTGCAAAATTTTTATTTTAAAGCTCTTAAAGAGCATGATGTCTATCCGGTGGGAATGCCCGATATTGATTTTAAAGCCCCCGAAGAAAACCAAGAGTTCTCTTTTAGTGCTCGCTTTGAAATCCAACCCGAGATCACACTGACACAAACCAATGGCCTTGAGGTTGAAAAAGAAGCCCTTAAAGTGACCGACGAAATGCTTGAAAAAAATATCGAACAGATTCTAGAAAACCAGGCCAAAATGGAAGATGTGATTCTGATCCGCGAATTGCGCGATAAAGATTTCGCTGACATCGACTTTGAAGGTTTTATGGATGGCGCCCCACTTCCTAACGGAGCCGCCCAGGGCCATGTTCTTGAAATTGGTTCCGATTCTTTTATTCCTGGATTTGAAACAGCCCTTATTGGAATGAAGCAAGGTGAAGAGAAGACTGTTCATCTCAACTTTCCAACGGATTACCATGTGGAAGACCTAAAAGGGAAACCGGTTCAATTTAAAGTCAAACTCAATAAAATCAAAGAAAAGATCAAACCCCAATTTAACGATGACTTTGTCAAAGCCCTTGGCGAGACAATAACGGCTGATGCTTTTAAAGAACAGCTTCGCTCTGACATTGTTCGCGGAGAAGAAAAGCGCATCGAACAAGATCTTAAGAACACTCTTTTTAAATCTCTGATCAAAGCGAATCCTTTTGATGTTCCGGAAACTTTAATCAAAGAACAACGCTCCGCTTTGGTCGATGATTTTAAAAAACGTATGCAGTCCCAAGGCATTGGAGAGAACGAATTCTCTGAGTACCAAGAGAAATGGAATGAAGACTTTTCTGAAACCGCCGATTTTATGGTTCGCTCGGCCCTTCTGATCCAAAAGATTGCAAAAGACGAGAAGCTTGAAGCCGCGCCAAGTGATGTTGAGCAAAAGCTCGAAGAGTTTGCAAAACAAACTGGCCTTGATATAGCAAAAATCAAATCTTTTTATCAAAACGGTCAGCAGTCAGCTAATCTTGAGTTTCAGATTACAGAAGAAAAGGTTTTTAAATTTCTTCTCTCATCAGCCAAGATCAAAGAAATTGAAAAATAAAAATTATTAAGATTTACCTTTTAAGATATAAAAAAATCCACTTAAAAAGTGGATTTTTTTTTGCTCTTTTTTCAACTGTGTAGATTTAGAGTTCTTTCATCACTTTATAGGCCTTGAGATAATTAAAGGCCTGTAGAACTTGAAAGTCTTGTAAAACGTTTTCCTTCGCTTGAGGATCAGCCTTTTTATTGGATTTATCCCACCAATTAAACAGACTGCTTTGCTTTTTTTGTTTTTTATCACTTTCTTCTTTGGCACTCAGTAAGTGTCCATCTATATCAGCTTCTCTTTTGACTTTTCTATTGATAATGGCTTTTTGAAAACCTTCACCGTCGACCTCGTCAACCACCACATCCGGAGTTATCCCCTCAGCTTGGATAGAGACACCACTGGGAGTGTAGTAGCGTGCCACTGTCATCTTAAGACCAGAACCATCCCCCATTTTAACTACGGATTGTACTGATCCTTTACCAAAACTTCTTTTACCCATCACAAGAGCGCGTTTATTATCTTTGAGTGCACCGGCGACGATCTCGCTGGCACTGGCCGAGTACTCATTGATCAACACCACGATCGGAAAATCAGAATAGGTGTTATCTTTAGTAGCGCTGACAATTTTTTTACTGTCTTTATCACGCCCTATGGTACTCACGATGTCCCCTTTTTCTAAAAACAGATCGCTGATTTTAATGGCTTGCTCTAAAAGACCACCAGGGTTTCTTCGTAAATCAAGAATAAGGCCTTTGATTTTTTTATCTTTTTGGGTCATTTCTTGTAGAACTTTTTGTAAATCTTTAGCAGAATTATCAATGAAGCTCGTTAAGCGAATATAAGCATAACCATCTTCTAAGGCTGAATACTTAACTGACTTTATTTTTATGGTTCCTCTTTTAATGGCATAATCTTTTTTGGCTTTTAAACCATCTCTGATAATACCTAATACAATTTTAGAACCTTGAGATCCTTTGAGCATTTGAGCTGATTCAACAAGACTTAAACCTTTTGTGGATTTTCCATCGATACTGACGATTTTATCTCCAGCTTTAAGACCAGCCTCCCAAGCGGGGGTGTCTTCAATAGGTGAAATAATTGTGAGCACATCGTCTTGCACCGTGATTTCGATACCAAGGCCACCAAACTTTCCACTGGTTTCATTTTCAAACTCTTCAAAAATATCAGGTGGTAAAAAATTGGTGTGTGGATCAAGCTCTTGCAGCATGCCTTTAATACCACCATAGATTAATTTTTTTGTATCCACTTCTTCAACATAGTACTTTTGAACTAAGTTCATCACCTTGGCAAAAAGTTGCAAAGTCAAATAACGATCTTTGGCCTCAGCATAAGCCCACCGAGAGACTTGACTGACAGAAAAGATAATCAAGGTTGAAACTAAAAGGCTCTGAATTGTTTTTCGTGTCGCTGTTTTCATAGGTCCTTCTTAAATACTTGTGCAAGGGATGTGGGTTGTGGCTTTAACCATTGTTGGGGATTTTGCGCTTCAGAAAAATGACGAATTTCAAAATAAAGACCCACACCTTGTTGAAGATGGATGTGACCGGTCATTCCGATTTCTTGATTTTCTTTGACTATACTTTTTTCATTCACTTTTGTTTTCGCCAAGTTACTATAGACGCTATAATACCTTCCACCATGATCAATAATGATGGTGTGACCAAAACCGGGTACACTCCCGGCAAACTGAACACGTCCTTCGGCAATCGATTTCACTAAAGTTTTTTGTGGAGTTTTATAAAAATGTCCTTTATGCAATAATTCAATGGAATCATGAACCAGGGATTGGTTGAGTCCATAGACTTGGGAAAGCTCACCTTCTACTGGAGTCATCAGCTGACCCTTACGATCAAAGAATTCTGTGCCAAAGAGCATCTGTAAATCTTTAAGCTCCGAAGCAAGGGCTTTTTGTTTTCCAATATCTTTAAGTTGGTTCATACGAAGCTTTTCTTGGGCTATTTCTTTCTCAAGCTTCTTAAGACTTTGCGACTTATTTTTTTGATTCTTTTCAATGCTCAACTCTTCTTTTGAAATTTGCTTTTTTAATCCTATGAGATGTCGAGCCGTCTTATTGAGCTTTTGTTTCTCGAGGACCAAACGATCACTGAGAGCCAGATAGTGGGCCAGCTGTTCTGTTTGGTGGTCGTTCATGTTTTGTGCTGAACGATGAAGGCGATCAAGATCAGTTAATGTGAGAGAACTCATAATGGCATAAAACCACGGCAAAGAATTGATTTGTTCTAATAAGGAAGAGCGATTAATGATGTCCGGCGCAAGCTCTGATAGTTCATGGCTGGTTTCGATAATTTGCTTTGAAATCTCGATCATGTCGTAATTAAGAATAGTATTTTTTTCGTCGAGCTCAGATTTTTTAAGGATAATTTTTTGAGTATCCTTTTCAAGATTATAAATCTCAGAGAGCATTTTTCTTTTTTTATCTTCAAGGTTAAAAACCTCTGACTTCTGTTGATGGTATTCAGCAGCAATATCCAGAACATCGTCAGAGAGGACTTCTTTGCCCTCTGAAAAATGTCCTAGAATCAAAAGAAGAGTCCAGAAAATCATGAACGAGCCTTAGCAAATACAAAAAGTGCTCTTTTATACTTAGGCATCATTCTATAAATGGTCAGTAGAGTTTCTATAAAAAGTAAACTCATACTTAGGGTGAAAATAATTCCGAAAGTGCTTACTGATAAGAACTTAAAACCTTCCGAACCATTTAGGGCCATGTTGGAAATTGAGATCTTCTTAAAGGCAATAAAAAGACTGTAACTCATAATCACTGCAAAAGAAAAAGCCAGTAAGCCTAATGTCATAAGATTAAAAAGTTGTGGACGATATATAAACGACTCGCTAGCGCCAATAAATTCAAGAACCTCAATTTCATCTTTTCTATGGTAGAGAATCGATTTTATGACGCTGGCAGAAACGATCATTGAACCCAGCATAAATAAGCCGATCAAAAACCAACCAACAATTTTAATCATCGCTAGTAGACGTGAGTAGGAGCTTAGCCATGATTCTCCGTATGAAATTTGGCTGATGGCAGTGAATGTACTTGATAGTTCACCACTAAAGGTTTTTAAAACAGATTCATCTTTAAAAGCCTGTTTTTCAACGAGATGAACCTCAAAGTATTCTGGAAAGAGGTGGGCCATATTTTTACTATCAATTTTTTTCTTTGAAAGCTTTTCAAATCTCAGATTAAACTTTTGAGCCGATTCTTCGCTACTGATTACAGCCACTGACTTCACTAGATTGTGATCTTTAAGCCGAGCTAAAATCTCATTTTTTTGCGATTCATTGGTTTGGGGCTTTAAATAGACCGTCATTTGACTGACAGAGCCCCATTGATAAAAAACTTTTTGAATATTCTCTAAGCTTAAACCAATAAACAGCACAGCCGTATATGTGAGAAATAAAATTAAAAAAGCTGAAAACTGAGTTACAAAATGCTCAGACCAGCTTCTTTTAATGGCACAAAATATTGTCCACATGGTTGTTCGTCTCCACTTTCAAAAATTTGACCACTTTCGATTTTAATCACTCTTTTTTGCTGGGTTTTTTTAACCAGATTATGATCATGGGTCGCGATAATCACGGTTGTCCCTTTACGATGAGCGGCTTTAAAGAGCTCCATGATTTCATCACTCATTTGCCAATCTAAATTTCCTGTGGGCTCATCGGCAATGATCAGTTGCGGCTGATGGATCAAGGCTCGAGCAATGGCCACCCTTTGTTTTTCTCCGCCCGAGAGATGGATTGGATTTTCGTGCATTTGTCGACTTAAACCAACACCTGCAATTATTTTTTCGACTTTCTCAAAGATGTCCCAGCGATGGAAACCTAATATTTGCAGAGGAAGAGCAACATTCTCAAACACACTTCTGTCATAGAGAAGTTTAAAATCTTGAAACACGACACCTATGGTTCTTCTGAACTTAGAGATTTCCTTGTTTGTTATTTTGTCTAAATTGAAGTCATTCACTATCACTTGACCCGATGTTGATTTTTCGAAGCCCGTCATGATGCGAAAAAGAGTGGTTTTGCCGGCCCCGCTGGGTCCCATAAGAAAAACAAATTCACCACTCATAATATCGAGTTTTAGATTTTTAAGAATATGATTATTCTCGCGGTAAGTTTTGTAAACATGGGATAGTTGAACCATATCCCTATTCTATATCTGCTTATTCGATATGACCAGAAACGAGACGGTCTAGAATTTCTTGATGTTGTCTTTCTAAAGCTAGACGAATTGTTTGCTGACTGGGAAAGGGAGATTGCAGGACGTTTTGATAGGGAGTCTTAAAACTTTTGATAACGGCACCATGACGAAAGACTTTAGTCACAATAAAAGGATTATCCCAGCCCCAGTCTTCAGTCTGAATATGATAGTTTTCATGTTCAATATTTATATCAGAATTAAGTCCGGCTTGCATAGAGACCATCATCCCTAGTTTCTCATTTTGAATCAAGGCAATTTTTTAAGATCAACCCCATATCAACCGAAGAGAATAACTAGATCATGAGAGGTATTTTTTTGCGCCATAACTTCACTTCTTTTTGCTTTATTTTTCTTCTTATTTCTTCTTCTCTCCTGGTCACCCATTGTGGTGGCAGTAGTAGTGGCGGCGGCTCAGCCAGCGCTTCTCAAGCTTTGACACCTCCTTGCTCAACAGTCACCAGTTATACTGATCCAATTACCATTACTGGTAGTGCTCAATTTGAGTATCGCACCAACGGTAACGGTGCCATTGCTGCCCCATTGCCGATCCGTCATCTTGAGGTCAGAGTGACCGATCAGAATGGCACTGATATTCAATGTGGCAGTACAGACTCAAACGGACAATTTTCTATTCAACTTCCTAATAACGGTTCCACTGTTAATCTAAAAATCAACACTCTGGCTGATAATTCATTTTTAAAAGCTTACGTTTTGAACAATCCCACTTCCAATCAGTTTTACTCTCTCAGTACACCGGTGGTTCTAGATGGAACTAAAAGTATTGGTACTTTAACTGCGAGAGCGAATGGATCAGTGATTGGCGCGGCCTACCATATTCTTGATCAAGTTTTAAAAGCCAATGATTACTTGCGAGCACAAACAAGCAATTGCCAAATGACATTTGCAACTTGCACACCTTTTACTGTTGCACCCATGGTAAAAATTTATTGGTCTAAAGGGGTCAATCCAGGTTCATATTTTGGAATCGCCCCTTTAAGTTTTTATATTCCGGATCGTGATGAGCTTTATATTCTTGGTGGAATTAACGGAGATGTGGATAGCTCTGATACTGATCATTTTGACAATTCTATCATCCTTCATGAATATGGCCATTTTTTAGAAGATGTTTACTCTAAGACCGACTCTCCAGGTGGAGCACACAATGGGAACACCATTCTTGATCCAAGGCTCGCTTGGGGTGAAGCTTGGGCCAATTATTTTCAAGCCTCAGTGACTGGGGTTTGGGTCTATCGTGATACCTTTGGAACACCTGAAGGCACACCAGGTGTTTTTTTTAATGAAAACTTAGAATCGGGAACTTTGGATAATGCTTCAGTCCTTGGAGAAGGAAATTTCAGAGAGTTTTCAATCACCAGAGCTCTTGTCGACTTTACTGATGTGGCTAACGAGGGTCCAGGCATTGATCAATTGACCGCCCCTTTTTCTGAATTCTGGACTTTATTGACTTCGACAACAAGTGGTTTTGCCAATCCAAATCTTAATTTTAGAAATATTGGTTTATTTCATGAATTACAAAACACTTTAGCTGGAAGCAGTGACCTATCAGAAATACAAACGGCTGAAAATCACCAGGATAATCAAATTGATTATGGTAACACTGTGACTCTGGGTGGAGCCTGTGCCGCCATAAATATTCAAGCGGCCAATATTTCTTTAAGCCAACAAGAAGATGGGACGCCTGAGAATTCAAATCAATTCGCATCCAATGACTTTTACCAATACACCCATGGCGGCGGAAACCTCACTCTTTCTTTAACATACACCACAAATTCTTTATCTCCTGCTGATCTTGATCTTTATCTATATCGAAACAACTATATTTTTGGATCCGAAGGAACTGTCTTAGGTTTTAGTGATACGACAATCAACGTTGGTCAAGGCAGTGGTGCTGAAAGTTTTACGGTTTCGAATTTGCCAGCAGGCACCTATATGATTAATATTAATGTGAATACACGTGTTCGCCTGGGTTCGGCAGCTCAGTATGAATTACGAGTGAATAATCAACTGGCTTGCCCGGACTGAGGTTAGAATGTTTCATCGATCACTGGCTTTCCTATTTTTGATCTCTTTATCTGGGTGTTTTTTCTCGCCAAAGCATAATACAGCCGTTCAAAGTGAAAAAAAATTCTTAAAACCAGAGAGCGCTCTTGATCGAAAGATCAGTAAATCGAGAAGTTATGTGGATTTAGACATACAAGGCCAAGTCACAGAAGACGGTCGACTGGTCCTCAATGCCGTCATTGAACCCATGCGTGACTTTTCATCGGCAGAAATAGAGTGGAAATGGCCAGAACATTTAGAAATGATTTCTGGAGAGAAACTATCTCGAAAAGAACTCACATACAGAAAAAAACAAACTGCTGAAATTGAATTTTCAACCAAAAATCTTAAAGTCGGAGACGTGATATTTTTATTTGTTTTTCAAATGAAAGATGGAGAAATGCACGGATCTTCGCAAATGTATGTTCATTCATCCCAAAACGATAATGCCATCAAACAGAATAAGGCTCTCAAAAAATCATCACTAAAAATTATGGAGTAGCTTTTTAAGCGTCTTGTTTTTGTAAAGCTTTTTCAGCTTTTTTCAAAAGAACTTTCCACTGAGTTATATCATTACAACTGACAAACTGAAGTCTCGAAAATGCCAACTCATTGGGATTATCGTAAAAGGGAGTCACTTTAAACTCGATAAGGTCGTCGCCAAGACGGTAGTAGAGAAAGCAGTGGGCGATTTTTTTTCTGGTTGGCACTGGATTTTCAAGGCGAACGCCTCCCATAGAGATATCTTTGGTAAAAGCATTGATCAGGCTACCGACGATATCAAGAGTGACGGCGATTTTAACATTGAGGCGAACATGTTCTCTTTGATTAGCGGGAGCTTCTACCAGCTGATGGTTAAGCAGTTTACCATTAATTCTTTCGGGCGGATGAGGTGGCGCCCTAAATAGTCCATCTTTTCTTTCAAGAATATCAGAGATGACTTTTTGCAGGGGCACCCAAAAATTTTCTTCTGCCACCCAGATCTGAAAATGTTCATAATCTTCTTTTTTTATGATTCTGCAAAGTGCATTAAGCTGAGTCCAAGTGAGCTTTTCAACCAACGTATCTGTCTGAGTATGAAGAAGATAAAAGTGATGAGTTATGTTGAGTTCCATGTTCCCTCTGTAAAACAAAGAATAACAATGAAACCTTGATTTTAAAATGACAAAGCCTTTGGCTAGACTCTACTTAAGGCTTATGCAATAGAGATATCAAGGTCAGGATGAAACTCGGCTCGTAGGATCGAATGAATAGCATCAAGCGTTCCATACATCGAGCTGGGGCAAGACCCGCAAGCACCTTCATATGAAATAGTCACAAGATTATCTTTAAAATCAATGATTTCAATGTCACCACCGTCAGCCTGAAGTCCTGGTCGAATAGTACGATCTAAAATTTCTTCGATTTGATCAATCTCTGGCGACCGATTTTCGCGAAGCTTTCTTTTTTGTTTCTCGTCTCCGAGCTCAAAAGTAGCATCATGGACCGGCAGTCGAGTTTGCAAAACACTTGAAACTTGATCGATCAGTTGGTTGCGGTCAACATCACTGGCATAAGTGACGGTCAGCACGTTTTCAAACATATGAAGCTGTTCGACACCATTGATAGAAAATAAATCTTCAGCGAGGCGTAGTTGTTTTGCGTCTTCTTGACTCACAAAAGTCGCTTTGCCTTCCGCTTTAATAGGACAGTTGACTACAAATTTTATAGCCAGCGGATTAGGAGTTGATTGAGTGCGTACAAGAATATCGTAATTAATCATAAAAAAAAGCCTCCACTTTTTTGAGAGTGCTTACAAAGTTTTGAATCTCTTCTTTGGTATTATAAGGAGCAAAAGACACTCGAACGGTTCCTGGTAGGCTCATCAAGTCCATGAGGGGTTGAGTGCAGTGGTGCCCCGCTCGAACAGCAAAACCATATTTATCAATCAAAGTCCCCACGTCTGAACAATGAGCCTTGTCAAAATTAAATGACAAAACACCGGTAAAATCATCGGCATCAAAGTCATATATTTTAATGGTCTTTATTTTTTGAAGTTCTGTTTTTAAAAAGCTTCTCAGTTCTGTGACGTATTGATGGGCCTCATGCAGTGAGAGCTTTTGAATAATATCGACAGCCACACCCAGGCCTATAGCTCCAGAAACATTGGGTGTACCTGCTTCAAATTTTTGCGGCACATCGGCATAAGTTGTTTTTTCAAAGGTGACCCTATCAATCATACTTCCACCCGTTTGATAGGGACTCATTTTATCTAAAATACTGTTTCGACCATAAAGAACACCAATGCCATAGGGAGCAAAAACTTTATGACCAGAGAAAACGAAAAAGTCACAACCTAAAGCTTGAACATCTATGCATTCTGTCAGCATAGCTTGGGCCCCATCGACGACCGATAAAACATTTCTTTTTTGACACTCAGCTAGAATTTTTTCAACCGGAAGTCGGTTACCAAAACTGTTAGAATAAAAAAGAAACGAAACAACTTTAGTTTGATTTGTGAAAGAAGCTATAAACTCATCTGGGCAAACGCCTTTATTTGTATTCAAAGGCGCGACTTTAAGTTTTGCTCCTGTTTTTTCACAGAGTCTTTGCCATGGAACGATATTAGAATGATGCTCAAAAGGAGAAATGAGGATCTCGTCATCTTTATGAAGGGTCTCTTCAAGGGAGCTCGCGATCAGATTAATGCCCTCTGTTGTTCCGCGAGTAAAAATAATTTCTTGGTTCAGTGGTGCATTGATAAATTTTGCCACTTTTTCTCGTGCCGACTCATAGTTCTCAGTCCCTTGCCGGCTGGTCAGATGAGCCCCGCGATGAACATTGGCCGCCTCAAAGCGATTAAATACATTCACACGATCACAGACTTCAGCATGCTTTAAGGTCGAAGCCGCGCTATCAAGATAAACTAAGGGATTAGGCCCCAGAGTTCTTTCGAGTTGAGGGAATGATCTTCTAAATTGATAGGGATCAAAACTCATTACTTTCGATCTCCTCTCATCTCTATAAGCACTTGTTTAAGCTGAGTATTAAAAAAATCTTTGACCAATGGGTTTTCATCTTCTGTTAGGCCCGCCACAAAAGCTTTAGAGAGTATTTGATGGGAAAGATCTTCACTGAGACCTCGACTGAGTAAATAAAACAATTGATCGGTATCCAATTGACCGACAGTGGCTCCGTGGGAGGCTTTAACATCATCATTATCAATTTTAAGCTCTGGCTTTGTATTGATCTCACAACGTTGAGAGAGCATTAGATTTTTATTAATCAACTGAGATTCACTTTTCTCAGCGTTGGGTAAAATCCCAATCAGACCATTAAAAACCACCTTCGTCTCATCGGAAAGAATACCTCGGTAATCTTCTTGGGACTGGGTATGGGGAACATGATGTAGAATTTGGGTGTGATGATCGCAAAAATAGTTTTTATGACTCAGGTAAGCACCCTTAAGCTGTGCCTGGCTCCCCTCACCTAATAAATCAACATTGATATTATGACGAATCCATCGGCCTGGAAATGTGACATCAAAATGTTTGAATTGTGAATCTTTTTTAAGGTGAGCGTGGCCATGATAAAATGAAAACTGTTCTGAAGCCCCATCATTCTTGCGATAAAAATTTATTTTAGAATTTTCGTTTAAATAAAAGTCAACCCGCACACTGTTGAGTCTTGTTGGACCCTGGGGCTTATCATCAAAAAAAATTTCAGCCTCTGCACCCTGACCACTCTCAACAATAATGTGAAGAAGATTGAGCTGATCAAAACCGTCCCATTGAAGCAAGATTGGTTTTCTTATTTTTTTATTATTGTTTACTTTAAGGACAAACGTGTTCATTAAAAAAGAAAGGTGCATTTGGCTTAATGGATTGTCATTTGTATTTGCTTTGTTTAACTTTTCTAACCAGCTTTTGATTTCTTCTTTATTAAGACGGCTCAAGCGAGCGATACTGAAGTCTTCGTTGGCGTCCTGTGTGATATCTTTTTCTTCAAAATGGATCTCAAAAAAACTTTCACTCTCTTTAAGCACGGGGCTTATTGTTTTTTTTAGACTGCCGAGATCAACCGCCGCCAAATCTTTAAAACTCACATATTTCCAATACTCGCCTATGGGATAATTTAGCTGAGCCCAAGTTTCAGTATGTTGATCAATCCAATCAGAGATAGGTGTCAATTTCTGATCAATAAGAAATTGGCTTTGGTGTTTTTGCTGAAGTTTAAAGGCTTGAAAAATATTTTGCACAAATGATCCTAAACCGTAACCCAGTCGTAGCCCTGGCTTTCTAGCTTTAAAGCAAGCTCTGGACCACCACTTTCGACAATACGTCCACCGGCAAGAACATGAACATAGTCAGGCTTAATATAGTCTAAAAGTCTTTGGTAGTGGGTGACTAAAATAATGCCGTTTTCTTGACTTCTTAAACTATTAACACCTTCGGAGACAATTCTGAGCGCATCAATATCAAGACCTGAATCGGTTTCATCAAGAAAAGAAAGCCTTGGTGAAAGTGTCGCCATCTGTAAAATTTCATTGCGCTTTTTTTCACCGCCAGAAAAACCTGCGTTCACCGATCGATATAGAAAATCTTCATTCATTTTAACCAGCTTCATTTTTTCTTTTACAAAAACCAAAAAATCATCATTATTCATTTCTGGGAATCCCTGATGCTGGGCCATAGAATTGTAAGACATGCGTAAGAAATCAAAGTTTGTAACGCCTGGAACTTCGACGGGGTATTGAAAAGCCAAAAATATTCCCTCGCGGGCCCGCTCATCGGCGGCCATCTCTAGCAGACTCTTCATCTTGAAATTAATTTCAAAAAGTATGTCACCTTGGGTGACTTTGTAATCGGGATGTCCTGCCACCACTTTAGAGAGTGTGGATTTGCCAGAACCATTAGGACCCATAATGGCATGCACCTCACCCGGTTTTACACTAAGGCTTAAACCTTTAAGAATTGGTGTCTGATCAATTTCAACAACGAGATCTTTGATTTCTAGTAACATTTCTTAACCCACACTATTTTCAAGTTTCATTTCAATGAGCTTGACGGCTTCGACCGAAAATTCCAGAGGCAGTTCTTTAAAAACTTCTTTGCAAAAGCCATTCACTAAAAGTGATATTGAATTCTCTAAAGTCACGCCTCTTGATTGTAAATAAAAAAGTTGATCTTCACTGATTCGGCTGGTTGTCGCCTCATGCTCAAGGACAGCAGTATTATTTTTAACTTCAAGATAGGGATAGGTGTTCGCAGAGCATTTGTCACCCACAAGCATTGAATCGCACTGCGAATAATTTCTAGCACCCTGGGCCTGTGGCATGATTTTGACTAATCCTCGATAATTATTCTTAGATTGGCCCGAAGAGATGCCCTTAGATATGATGGTGCTCTTTGTATTTTTGCCGACATGGATCATCTTTGTACCGGTATCAGCTTGCATAAAATCGTGAGTCAATGCGACCGAGTAAAAAGCACCCTGGGAATCATCACCTTGTAAAATACAGCTTGGGTATTTCCAGGTGATAGCAGACCCTGATTCAACTTGGGTCCAAGAGATTTTTGAATTTTTACCCTTACAAAGACCTCGCTTGGTCACAAAATTATAAATTCCACCCTTACCGTTTTTATCACCGGTGTACCAATTCTGAACTGTAGAGTACTTTATTTCAGCTTGCTCAAGAGCAATCAATTCGACCACAGCGGCGTGCAACTGATTCTCGTCGCGCTGGGGGGCGGTGCAACCTTCAAGATAATTTACAAAACTATTGTCATCAGCGATGACCAAAGTTCTCTCAAACTGTCCGGTCTCCATGGCGTTGATTCTAAAATAGGTTGATAAATCAATGGGGCAGCGAACACCCTTAGGGATATAAACAAACGAACCATCCGTAAAAACTGCGGCATTCAGAGCCGCAAAAAAGTTGTCTTTATAGGGAACAACAGAACCCAAATATTTTTTAACCAGCTCAGGGTGAGTTTGAACGGCTTCAGAGATCGAACAAAAAACAACACCATACTTTTTAAGTTCTTCGGTGTGAGTCGTACCGATTGAAACGCTGTCAAAAACAACATCCATGGCCACTCCACTGATTCTTTTTTGCTCAGAAAGTGGAATACCTAACTTTTCAAATGTTTTAAGAAGCTCGGGGTCGAGATCGTCTAAAGAACTGGGTCCTTTTTTATCGCTCTTGGATTTAGGTTCTGAATAATAAGAAATTTCTTGGTAATTAATCTTTTCGTATTTGAGATCAGCCCAATGGGGCTCTTTGAGAGTTAACCAATGGTGATAAGCTTTTATGCGATATTCAAGTAACCAGTCGGGCTCATTTTTTTTTGCAGATATTTTTTTAATAATATCTTCGTTAAGACCCGTTCCAAATCCAACAGACTCAATGTCGGTATAAAAACCATACTTGTAGTCTTTGTCATCAGAAAGAGCCCCACTGGTTTTAGTCATTAGCTGGCTCCAATGGAAACCATTTCAAGTGGAGCACAGGCTCTGTCAGAAATGTTGAGCATTGAGTTCAAATTAATCCCTTTATAAAATTGCACGATCTGCTCATTCAAAAAAGTCAGTGGTGCAATCACATTGCAATTGGGCTTCATGTCACACTGACCTTTACCAGAGTCTAAACATTTGACCACACTGATAGGACCAACCACCATTTCGATGAGGTCAAGGAGTGTGACTTTGTCTAAATCTCTTTGGATCAGGTAACCACCTTGGGCGCCCTGTTCGGATTTGAGCAATCCTTTTTGAACCATGATTTGCATAACACGTGAAGTGGCATCAAAAGAACAACCGTACGCTCTGCAAATTTCTTTGACTGTCGTGAGTTGTCCAGCTTGTTTTTGTTTCATGTGACGTAATGAAATCAGAGCGTATTCTACTTTGCGGTGAATCTTATTCATGTACTCCTCCTCAATTTTTGTTCAAGAAACCTTAAACTATTCCTGAAGCGCCCTGTTGTCAACAAATCAGTTCTTTTTATACTTATATGTTTAGGGTTATTTATTCTTTTGATTGACATTTTATCAAGAAAATTAAACATTTAGCTGCGATGAGTTATATTGTGCGTTTTTTGATGTTGATCATTTTGATCCTAGCCTCTCTTGGTTTGATCCGTTGGGGCCTGGAAGACTATGGACTTAAACAGCCTTTATCTACTTTTCAGACCCCTTTGATTGAGGCCCTCTCTCAAATGGATAAGCCTGTGATTTGGTCCACCGAAAATTCACCACAAAGCCCCAAAAACCTTTTAAGTTTAAACATTAAGTATATGGACTCGCGTTGGATGATTGTGAATAGTCTTCCCTATCAATCTCTGGCTGATTTCAAAATAGATAATACCAGTTCGACTTTGCTTGTCTGGCCTGAAATCAATGGCCCTACCCTGATTCCCTCACTGAGAAGCCT
>CAYMBT010000035.1:0-16405 GCA_964388755.1 uncultured Pseudobdellovibrionaceae bacterium
ATCACCCAAATGAACATGACCCCTAATTTCAAAACTATTGATTGGCCCCTCAATAACAGCATGACGAGGAATTGAACTTCCATCAGGTAAATTATAGCGAGAATCGGCACCATTTTGTTGGGGGTGTGTCACTGTGCAGTAACGTTTTGAACTTCGATCAACTTGTGCAAAGGAAGACTCAAAAAAGATAATGGCAAGAAAAAATCCAAAAAAAATTTGAATCATGAATAATTCTAACATGGGTCAATCGGTTTTAAAATATAATAACTCTTATTGAGATATATAATATTTAAAAAATCCAAGACTTTAGTTGATTTTTATTCTCTTAAAAAAATTAGGTGAACATTTTTTCGCCGGTGATTTTCTTCATGTGAAGACCGGTAAAGAGCATGGCAACAGCACCTAGTAAATGCCAAATCACATGACCGTGAAGCCATAGATTATCGGGCTCACAATACATTCTTGTGAGATCAATAATGGCAAAGCCTTGAGCGATGACTAGAGTCAGCACAGAGAGCCAAAAAAATCGGTAGTGGCGAAGGTTGTTTTCTTTGTAACCGGCGTAAAGATCTAAAATCACAATGGGGATGGCATTGATCAACATCATTTTTTGCACTGGAGAATCATAAATATCAAAACTTAAAAAAAGAAACATATTGGTCATGACCATAAACCAATAAGTGGCATAAAAGTTTTTACAAAGATAAGTAAAGTGTCGTCTTAAATTAAAGGTGAGCACAAAGCTCATCATTAAGAACATTCCAAAGAAATCAAGAAACTGGGTATAGAAGTTGTTACTGGCATGATAAACAAACGACAATATCCCCATTATAATGACAGCGAATCCAAAAAAAGTGAGTCGGGTGGTCATCAGAATACGGATCAGTGCAATACCAACGATGATGTAGCCTAAATTGCTCCATGTGTTGGCGGGTTCGTTGATGACGGCACAAATGGTGGGTTCGCACCAGTTAACGTTAGGGGCCCCAAGATTTTGTTGAGCATCATACCACGGGCAACCAGGTTGGATGGTCATCTCGCGGAGGCTGTTGCTGTAGGGGCTTTCCATTTTAAAAATCCTTTAAATTTTTCTTTTTTTAACTAGAGTTTGCAAATTGTCACATAATTGGGGTCTTTTTCAAGCTCAAAAGCCACATTATTGACGTATTTATTTTTGATTTTTTCAAGAAGCTCGATAGATGTGTCCAATGTGGTTTTATCGATGATTTTATTTTTACGACAAATTCTTTCGAGATGGCCACAAAGTGTGCTGATTTCTGGAGCGCCGTAAGTAGCACCTGTCCCTTTTAATTTATGGTATTCAAGCTCAACACCGCTCCAGTCGGCTTGATCATAAAGACTTTTCAAAAGTTGAAATTTGGTAGAAAAACTTTCAAAGTATTCTTTGCGAAGTTCAGCCATTAAAGCTGCATAACTCGAAGTGTTCATGCTTAAGACACCTTTCTCAGTGGGACAGATTCAGCCTTCGATGGGCGCCATTCTGTAATGGTAAAGTAGAATGACGAACCTTGTCCATGGGTTGATCGTACACCGATGATTCCTCCATGCTCTTCAACAAGAGCTTTTGAAATCGCTAGCCCAAGTCCCGTACCTTTGACCAAGTGGGTCGACGAATCGGTCGCTTGGCGAAATTTTTCGAAAATCAGTTTTTGATTCTCGTCAGAAATACCAGGTCCTTGATCATTCACTGAAACTTCAAGGTGTCCCGAAGGGTTTAAGATGGATCGAATTGTGACTGTACTGCTCGGTGGGCTAAATTTAATCGCATTTGAAACTAAATTGGTAATCACTTGTTGAATACGATCGCTGTCAACGTGACATTCCATTTTTTGCTGGGGGTTACTTTCCACTTCAATTTTAACATTGGCGGCCGTCGCAAAACCTAAAATAGCTTGTGCACTTTTATGACAAAGTTCATCAACCTCAAGCCATGACTTTTTAAGAGAAATGGATCGCGATTCAATTTTTGCTAAATCCAGCATATCGTTAATCAATCTCACAAGGCGATCTGTTTCTTGTTCAGCAACATTGACCATCTCTTTTGCACTATCATCTAATTGACCAACGATTTCGTTAGAAAGTAAACCTAAAGATCCTTTAATTGAAGTTAAAGGGGTGCGAAGCTCGTGACTTGCAATGCTGACGAATTCCGATTTAGCGCGATCAAGAGCTAAAAGTTCATCCATATTATTCAGAACTTTTTGGGCCAAAGAATTAAAAGTTCTCTCGAGGTTACCGATTTCATTATCTGCAGGGCTAGAAAAACGAAAAGTGTACTGATCAATTAAAAATTCCATCATGCGCTTAGAGAGTCTTTGGAGGGGTGATAAAATTCCAACATAAAGATAATAGGTGAGAACTAAAAGACCAATAAAAGGCAGAAGTGTAGCCAGCAACAAATAAAACTGGGTTTGTTTTTTATGTTTGCTGATCAGCCACTGTGAGAGTTTAAAAAACTTTTGCTCTTCTTTTTCAAACTCTTTCACTCGATTTTCAAACAAACGTTCGTTATTAGCATTGTAAGCTTGAATAAGGTTACTGACTGCATATTCTCTGTCACCTTCGGACAGTTGAGCTTTAAAATCTTTAAGAGCTTTTAATGTTTCTGGCCCCCGAGTGATCGGGTCAATCTGTTTGACTTCATCGCGAATCAGTAAGCTTTCAGACACAGAGGCGTGTAAACCTTCAACAATTCTATTTTGCAATAGGGCTACGTAGCCAAATCCAATGGCGCTGCTAAAAATCATGATAATCATCAAATTGATTTTTGCGGTAATCGTTCTCATGTTGTTGTGCCCTTTAAAATGTCATTGATCTGTTGACAGAGGCTGCTGGGTTCAAAAGGTTTTTGGATATATCCACAACCAAGACTTAAAAATTCGTTGATGTCTTTTTGTGAGGACTTAGCACTTAAAAATATGACTTTAGCTTTGTGACCCGTTTTTTGTTCATTGTAAAGGCGGCAGACCTCAAGTCCCGGGTAGACGGGCATCATGCCATCAAGAATGATGAGATCATAATCTTGAGCCAAAGCTTTTGTCAGCGCTTCGCCACCATCAACAGCAGTATCAACTTGGTGTTTGCCGACCTTCTCTAAAACGATCTGGGCAATTTTAATAATATTTTGATCATCTTCTGCGATTAATATCTTCATCTACGAGACCTTTTTTTTGGTGCTCTTTTGTGACCACTGTATCAGTAATTTTTGTTCATCTTCGGTGAGGTTAAGCAGTAGTAGTTCGGTCATCACTTTGGACTGATGACGACTTTCAGAATTAAAAATAGAACGAAATTTATTTTTTTTGATTCCGATATCTTTTAATTCTTGGCAATCAATTTCAACCTCGACCCCTTTGGTCAACGGGTAAGGGCCTTCAACGGTAACCCCAATATCGGTGAGGCGTGTGACTGTTACAGGCACTGACATAATGGCATTGGACTTCATCAGAGTTGGTTTTTGTTTGCTCTTTTTTTTGTGACGTAAAACAAGTCGATCTACTTTTTCTAAGAATAATTCGGGATCAATGGGTTTTACAATGTAATCATCTACCCCTAATTCAACGGCTTGTTCGATGTCACTTTTGTCGGACCGGCCGGTGAGCATGGCGATGGTTAAGTAATCAAGATCTTCGCGTTTTTTTGTGGTTCGAATCAGATCAAATCCACTGTAGGCAGGCATTGTGGCATCTGTAATCATAATATCAAAACTGAGGTCGCCCAGAGTTTGTATAGCCTCTAAAGCATTTTCGCAGGCCACCACTTCAAAGTTTTTAAACTTCAGTAGTTGTTCTGTGAATTTTAAAATAGCTGGATCATCATCCACAATTAAAAATTTCATATAATAACCTCTTGAAAGTTTTTTCGGTTTTTTTGAGGTTTTTCATAAGTATAAATAGGTGGATAGACTTTACTTAAGGAGGGTAATCATCAGGATCTAGACTGGACTTTAGAAATAAGGATTCATTAAAGGTAGTAATTAAACATACAAAAGCGAAACGATCCGCTCATGATCAAATAAAGGCCGATGATGGTCCAGGTTGGACCACCAATGACAAAAAAGTAAAAGAGGATGGACCCAAGCATTAAACGAATAAGGCTCTGCCATCTTCCCATATTGGTTTTCACGATTGAACGACACCTTTAAGTTCACCGCTTTCAAACATTTCCATCATAATATCACTGCCGCCAACAAGCTCTTGATTAACATACAGTTGTGGGATGGTTGGCCACTGTCCATAAATTTTTATGGCTTCACGAATCTCTGGATCTTGTAAAACATCCACAGAAAAGAAGGGGGCATTAAGTTCGGCAAGAATAGCAGTGGCACGTGCTGAAAAACCACATTGCGGGAATTCGGGGCTGCCTTTCATAAATAAAACAATTTTATGTTCTTTAAGCATTTTCTCGATTTTTTCTTCGGGTTTCATGGGTTCTCCTTAAATTGATTTTTTAAATCAATGAATTATCTTTCGTCAGTTTGAATGGTCAGGGCGTGGACTTCGCCGGTTTTAAGTTCATCTTTAAAAGCATCCATCACATGTCGATGGCGAGCCATGCGAGTCATGCCAGTAAAAGTTTTTGAAGCGATGTAAACAGAGTAATGATCATGGGTGCCAGTAAGATCTGTCACATCCACATGACCGTCGGGATAGGTCTCTTGTAATCTTTTTTTGACCTGTTCTGGTGTCATTTTTATCCTTTTTTCATGGAAATAAGATTAAATACGTACCATGTTCTAGTGGAACTGGCTCGCTGAGTAAATAAGCGGCCAGTTGAATAAGGCTATTGCGCACAGAGTCGAATTCTGTTATTTCTTTTAACCATGATCGTCCATGGATTTGTTGATGAAAAACACATCAAACGAGAAAAAAATAAGGCCAAAGAACTGCGAAAAACCACGTGGTGGAAACAGAAGCTTTCTGTGGGTGTTTGTCACTATTGTGAAGAGCATTTTAAGAGAGAGCTTTTGACCATGGATCATAAAACTCCCATTGCTCGTGGGGGCACGACCACTAAAGGCAATGTGGTGGTTTGTTGCAAGGATTGTAATAGTTCAAAAAAATACTTTACCCCTGCTGAATTGATCCTCAATTCCACCGATGCTTAATCATTGACCAGCCTGGATTCCTAGACTTAAAGAAATTCTTATTGTTACAATGCCAACTGACTCCTATAGCTTAACCATTAAGTTAATGAGTCGCTTTACTTTTAACTGGTTATTATTGTTTGAGATTTCTTTGACTTTAGGGTTTTAAAAAGTGGATCACACTTTATTTCTTACCCAGAGCTTTTTTTTTGAGGGGGTTGTTTTTTGATCCCCTTGAGGCTTGTAAGAAGAAAACAATAAATCACGCTAAGGTGAGCTTAAAAAAGATAACAACAATATTGTAGAAGTTTGATGAACCGTAATTATTTTTGATTTTGTGAGGAGTTGTTCAATTGGGTCAGTCAAAGATTACCTCAAGCAGTACGGCAGAATACTTTGCTAAGAATTTACAACAGGTGGGATTTTCTTCGCCCACCAAAGCGGTATTAACCACCCTTAAAGAGGCTGTGGATAATTCGCTGGATGCCTGTGAAGAAGCGGGCATTGCCCCTACTTTAAAAGTAGAGGTCACTCGCCTTGGAAACGGCAGTGCTAAAAACACGGACCTGATCGAAGTGGTTGTCGAAGACAACGGCCCTGGCCTTGAAATGGATGATTTAGCCAAAGTTTTTGGCGAATACTTGGCCTCTTCTAAATTCGGCCGTGGGCGTGCCTCCCGCGGACAGCAAGGGATTGGTATTTCAGCAGCGACCACTTGGGCGCAGCTCACCAATGCCGCCGGTGTGCTTGTTAAAAGTAAAACTAAAAAAATGCGAAAAGCTTTAGAAGCGCAAGTGGACGTTGATATTAAAGGCAACAAGGGTCTTCTTAAAAATAAACAAATGGTGGACTGGGATGTGCCCCATGGGACTCGAGTCGCATTTCGAATCGACGGTCGTGTGCAATTGAATGGTGATGGTGGTTTATTGACCTATCTTGAAGGCACCACTCTTGTGAATCCCCATCTCGAACTCAATTACAAACTTCTTGATAATCCTGTGGTTAATATTACTCGTGTCACTGAAGATGTACCTGATGTGCCAGCAGCCACCTTACCTCATCCCCATACCATGAAGCTGGGTGAGTTTATTACCCATTCTGGAATTTACGGTAATATTACCTTTGGTAAGTTTTTAAAAACCGGCTTTTCTCGTGTCACAGACACGGCCCTTAAAGATTTTATTAAAAACGGTATGCCCAAAGAGTTGGTCAATCGAAACTTAAACCAAATCCGCGAAGAAAATTTTAAAAAAGCATTTCAAGCGATCCAAAATACACCGCTTCCAAGTCCATCAACTCGTTCAGTATTAACTGTCGGAGAAGAATCACTTTCAAAATCAGTTCTCAGAATTGGTGCGGTGGATTTTTTTAGTGTTGTGACTCGTAAACCAAAGATTTGTGATCATAAGCCTGTTGTGGTCGAAGTGGCTTTGGCCCGTTTTCTTGACCGTGGACACGAAGATTCACCCATTCAACTTTTGCGTTTTGCCAACCGCGTCCCTTTACAATTTGATAAAGGAGCCTGTGCCATCACCCGAGCCCTAGAGTCCGTCAATTGGCGATCCTATGGTTTGAGCCAAGCTAAAAACAGCTTGCCATCGGGCCCTTATGTTTTTGCAGTCAGCGTGGTTTCGCCATTTATTAAATTTAAAAATGCTTCCAAAGAAACTATTGATGCCTCTGACGAGCTGGTCGAAGAAATTCGCCTTGCGGTGATGAGAGCCGGTCAAAAACTTTCTCGCCACATCAAGCGCGAAAACAAAGCCGCTGACCTTGAACGTAAAATTAAACATATCGAACAGTTTGGTCCTATATTGGTCGAAACATTAGCGCGAATCACCAATGCCCCCAAAGCTCGAAAAGAAAAAGCTATTGAGGGATTAGAAAAAATATTAGGCCGCGATTCTCGAGCGGCTGAAAAAGATTTTAACGAAGCTGATGATAAGTTGAATAAACTCAAAGAAAACATGCGTGAGCGTGGTATTGGGTCTTTCACCGGTCGAGACGACGATGAAATCGGTGATATCGATGACCGCGAGTTAGAGTTTGACGACGCTGAAGTCTTTGACGCCGACGAAGAAGTGTCAGTTAAAAAAGCTAAAAAGAAAACCGGCAAAAAAGCAGCCAAAAAAGTGACGGTTAAAAAAACAGCTGCGATCAGCAAAAAGCTGACTCAAAAAAAAAGTAAAAACCGATCTACATCTCAATCTGTTAAGGGGTAAATAATGTCAAAAATGATTCGAGTGCGTGAATCCACTATAAATATTCCTAAAGAAGCTAAACTTATTTGTGATCAAATGCTTAAAGACCTAGAGCAGGCTAAAAGACCCCAGCTTCACGCCACAAAATGCTCTTTAGATAATTCTTTTTACGATCCGAAGGTGGGGTATTTGACCCCCGGAGACAAAAAAGTCACTACAGAGCTTAATGTTTCATCAGTGCAAAAAATGGCGCGTATGACATTTTTGCTCGAAATCCTTTTAAGAAATATTGATATTGGTAACATCAACACAAAACGTGAAATTTACTATCTTGCAAAAGGTCTTATTCGTAGCGAAAAGCTTCTCAAGCCCCTCGATTTTGATGATCAGGTCGAAAGTGATTCTATTATTGATTACATCTGTGATCTGATGGAAGTTTATCGCGAAGAAATGAATTGTTTTGCCAACGATCGTGGTGGTCAAACCTATTCTCAACAACTGGTTGTCACAGAAACCATGTCTGACGGAACAACGGCCACCATCGATTTAAGCATGCTTGGAACAAGCCCCTTTCAACCTAAAAACAGACCCCAATCTTTAAAGTTAAAAGCCAAAAAGAAAATTGATTTTTGTCTTGTGGTCGAATCAGAAGGTACAGCCAATACCCTTGTCGCCAACGGAATGACAAAACGTCATAATTGTATCGTTATGGGTGCTCAGGGTGTGCCGTCCAATGCCGTCCGCGCTTGGACAAAAAGTATTCAAACCCAACTTAAAGTTCCAATATTCTTTTTTGGAGATTTGGATGCCTACACTTTGCAAAATATTTTTAGGACGCTGAAAGCTGGATCGGCCGCAAGCCTTATTCGAAACAGTGATTTTTCGGCCCCTGATGTTCGCTTCTTAGGAGTCCTGCCCGAGGATGTTAAAAAGTATGATCTGCATTGTTATGATGTCAGAGAAAACGACGTTAAAGAATCACGCTCTTTAAAGAAAGCCAAAGATGCACTAAAGAACGATCCTTTCTTTCAAGATAAGAAAAATAAAAAGCTGGCTCAAACATTGGATTGGTTGATCAAAGAGAAAAAACGTTGCGAGCAACAGGCCCTCTATTCTGTGGATCCCAAAGATCCCCATATTTGCGAAAAAATCATCGTCGAGAAAATTAAAAAAGGTTCCTTTATTTAAGGTTTAAGCCCGCTTAAGCCTTGATATCTATCGTCTTTTGCCAATGAGAAGTGCTTTCTACTGAGCAAAACAGTGATGCGTCACTCATTGGCAGCTCTAAGAATTTAACTTAAGTTAGTAATCATTTTCTTTTACTTAAAGGAGTCTTGCCATGTCTTCCATTGAAACCACGCCCCAATTGGTTGAGAAAGTTTACAAAACCACTCGTGAGAGGCTTAAGATCCTTAAAGAGCGACTTAATAATCGTCCCTTCACCTTGGCCGAAAAAGTTCTTTTTGGTCATTTGGATGATCCAAAAAATCAAGAACTTGATCGTGGTAAAAGCTTCTTAATGCTCAGACCTGATCGGGTGGCCATGCAAGATGCCACAGCACAAATGGCGATGTTACAGTTTATGCTCGCTGGACGTGATGAGGCTGCAGTGCCATCGACGGTCCATTGCGATCATTTGATCCTTGCATATCAAGGTGCAGTGCCTGACATGAAGCTCTCACAAACAGAAAACAACGAAGTCTTTCAATTTTTAGCCTCATCGGCCAGCCGCTACGGTATTGGGTTTTGGAAACCCGGTGCCGGTATCATTCATCAAGTTGTCCTAGAGAACTATGCATTTCCTGGTGGCCTTATGATTGGTACAGACTCACATACACCTAATGCTGGTGGCCTAGGTATGGTCGCGGTGGGTGTTGGTGGGGCCGATGCTTCAGACGTGATGGCAGGCCTTGCATGGGAAGTCAAAAATCCACAACTCATTGGGGTTCACCTTAAAGGCAAACTTCGCGGATGGACTTCGCCTAAAGATGTGATTTTAAAACTTCTTGGTATTTTAACTGTTAAAGGTGGCACTGACCGAATCATCGAATATTTTGGTGAAGGAACCCAATCCATCAGTTGCACAGGTAAGGCCACCATCACTAACATGGGTGCCGAGCTGGGTGCGACTTGTTCGATCTTTCCTTACGACTCTCGTATGAAGGATTACTTGGGTGTCACCAACCGCGCTGATCTAGCACGTCTCGCTGATCAAAATCTTGATTTGTTGTGTGCTGATTCTGATGTTGTAGAAAATCCTGAGAAGTATTTTGATCAAGTGATTGAAATTGATCTTGATCAACTTGAACCCCATTTGGTCGGCCCCCATACTCCCGATTTAGCCCACCCTTTAAGTACAATTAAAGAAAGAGCTAAAGAGCATGGCTGGAAGATGGATCTGTCTGCAGCACTTATCGGCTCTTGCACCAACTCTTCTTACGAAGATATCGGGCGCGCCACCGACGTTGCTCGCCAAGCCATGGAGGCTGGTGTCAGCAAGATGCCACAAAGTTTTATGGTGTCCCCTGGATCAACCATGATTCAAAATACCATCGAGCGTGATGGTCAAATGAAGGTTCTTAACGATGTTGGCGCTGTTGTTCTTGCCAACGCTTGCGGCCCTTGCATTGGTCAGTGGAGACGGGATGATTATAAAAAAGGGGATGTGAATACCATAGTCACAAGTTTTAACCGAAATTTTAAAGGGAGAAATGACGCTAACCCCGATACCTTCTGTTTTATTGGAAGCCCCGAAACAGTTATGGCACTTGGTCTTGCCGGACGACTGGATTTTGACCCTCAGACGGATGAGCTTGATACTCCTAAAGGTAAAATTAAATTAAAAGCTCCCGTAGCCCCAGAGTTTCCAAAGGGTGGTTTTGTAGCGGACCTTGAAGGTTATCAAAAACCACAAGGTAAAAGTGCAGACATTAAAGTGGATCCAAAATCTAAAAGACTTCAACTTCTTGAACCTTTTAAAGCCTGGCAGGGTGATGATTTAAAAGACCTCATCGTTCTGGCTAAAGCTAAAGGTAAATGCACAACCGATCACATTAGCCCCGCAGGTAAATGGCTGGCCTATCGAGGTCACTTAGATAATATCTCTGACAATATGCTTTTGACGGCTGTTAATGCCTTTAACGATGAAGTGGGAACTGCCAAAAATCAAATCACCGGCGAAACGGGACAAAGCTTTTCTCAGCTGGGTCGTGCTTATAAAGCCCAAGGTAAAAATTGGGTGATCATTGGTGATGAAAATTATGGTGAAGGTTCAAGTCGTGAACATGCAGCGATGTCGCCGCGATTTTTAGGTGGATCGGCTGTCATTGTAAGAAGTTTTGCTCGTATCCATGAGACCAACCTTAAAAAACAAGGGATGTTGGCTTTGACTTTTGCTGATCCAAAAGACTACGACAAAATTCGCGAGGATGACCGGGTGTCTGTCATGGGTCTTAAAACTTTTTCGCCAGGTCAAAATTTAAGTCTTGAAATAAAACATAAAGACGGGACCAGCGAAACTGTTTTACTCAAACACACTTATAACGAAGAGCAAATTCGTTGGTTTAAAGCTGGGTCAGCTTTGAATTTACTGAGACAACAGAAGCAGTCTTAAAAAAGACTGCTTAAAATTGAAAAAGTTTTTTACAAAGCTTTTTTGACTCTCGCTTTTAAGCTTAAGGATTCATGCTTTTAAAAATTATTTTATTTATCCTTTCTTTCTCGGCCACCTTTTGGCTTTGGGGTCACTGGAATTTTGGCAAGTCCGCTGGCCTTTCTCTGTTACTGTTTTTCAACAGCGCCATGCTTTTTTACCTCGTTTTGTACCCGATCTATGATTTGACCCAAAATACACCCATATCTGTAATCTTTAAAAAAAAGATGTATTGGACTATTTTTTGGCTTTATTTGCTCTCAACCCTAATTCTGAGTGTCACTTCGTTTTATGGTCTGATTTTGTACATTCTGCCCTTAAAAATCCTTTTGATCGGTTTTTATGCCTATTTGAAGTACAAAATTGCGCCGGATAAAAAATCAAAACTGGAAAAAAGCCTTAAAAACCAATAAATAAGCCCATTGTGAGGGCGAATTAATTCTTGCATGACTCCCAATTTAAAGAGATATTATTTCTTTTATAAAATAAGGAGCCCACATGAGCGCAAAACTAACTTTAATTATTAAAACATTAGCCGTCGGAATTCTTTTCACTTCTTTACTCACTTCTTGCTGGGAGAAAAAAGAAGAAGCTCCTGCTGAGCAAACTATGGAAGAGACCATGGAACAACCCATGGACAACATGGAAGACTCTACTGAAGAAATGAACGAGCAACCTGAAGACGCTCCAGAAAGCAACTAAGTCTAAAAAAGCTAAGAAGGTGTCGATTCTTGATCGACATCTTCTGTTTTTTTTCTTTATTCATAATCAAATAAATATTTTGTCATAACGGCATCGGCACCCAGTGTCTGATAAATTTCGATGACCGGTCCTTTTTTCTTGTAACCATATTTTTTCATCCAAGATTCAACTTCGGGATAGACCTTGATGGGGCCTACTGATGGCGAGCCTTCAAATGTGGCGATGATGTATTCTTTCTTTTCAATCCACTCTGACTGAAGTTCAGAGTTCTCTTGGATGAGGTTTTTTACCTGGTCATCTTGGGATACGAACACACAGCCGCCATGGCTCTCTAGCCGGTCTTCATCCACAAGGCTTGGATCATGTATGTAGCGACCAAAAGCCATGGGGCAGGACTTATTTTTTTCTTTAAAAAAAGTTTCTACACTCTCAATTGTTGAATTCATTTTATGGTAAGAGCCTCGGTGGATTTTATAGACAAGAAGATAGGGGCCTACTTCTCCAGACATTAAATTGACGGGCTGATTAAGGCCGGTACGAAAAAAAATAAACACGGCAAAACCTAAAAAGATACAAAGAGTAATTACAAAAGCTTTTATCATGAGAACTCCAAAAAAAATTAGAGATTAAACCAAGGAATCATTTGATGTTTGGTGTATAAATCACCTTGAGCACTAATGGAAAGGTATTTTTTGTCTTCATTAAGGCCATTGTTGAGAGCGATCAAAAGTCGATTTTGCTCGTTTATAGAGAGCTGATTTTTTTGATTTTGGTCAATAGTTTGGCTGAACTCTTTAAAAAGACTCTGACAAAACAGCGTCCATTTTTCTGGGGTGACATCGGTATGGTGTTGAAGGGCTGTGGTGGGTTGATCGGTCTTTGGAGAATCAAAAACATTCATCCCAAGGCCTATAAAAATGGAATGTTGGTCTCCTTGCTCTATAACTTCAACCAGTAGGCCACAGAGTTTTTGATCCAGAAGAAAGATGTCATTGGGTGGCTTTATACGAAACTTAAGATCTTTAAAGACACTCTGTAAGCTTTCATAAACACAAAGACCAATAAGGGCGGTCATAATAGGTTGAGGTGTATAATTCATCTTAAAACACCAAGTGCTTAAAAGTGTGTGTCCTTGGCCTTGATCAAACCACTGATTTTGTCCTCGACCTCGTCCTTGGGTTTGATGATCAGTTAAATAAAGAGAAAACTTGTGGCTTTGCGGATTGAAGTTGTTTTTGGCCCAATCACTGGTGCTTGTGACTTCGTTAAAATAATGAACATCTTTTTTTGCTTCAAGGGCCCAAGATTGGGTCATCAGATTAATCGACAAACTAACTCCACTTAAACAAGAGCGAGAAATCAGCATTCTTCACAGAATGTGTGAGAGCACCGATACTAATACCTGAAAGACCTAGAGAAGAGATTCTTTTCACTCGATCGAGGTTCATATTACCACTGGCTTCGGTGTAAATGTTTTTAGGGATAAGCTTAAGAGCCTGAATGATCATCTCGTCATTCATATTATCAAGCATAATGTGATCCACATTCATAGAAACCGCTTTTTTAACTTCATCTAAATTTTGCACTTCAATGGTGATAGGTAGGTCTGTCTGTTTTCGTGTTTTCTCTATGGCTTCAATCAGCCCACCGGCAATACAGATATGGTTTTCTTTGATTAAAATGGAATGGCTTAAATCCATGCGATGGTTGGTGCCGCCACCATCAACAACCGCCTTTTTTGACCAAGCTCTATAGAGCGGAATGGTTTTACGTGTATCTAAGATCTGGGTTTGATTTTCGCCCTTTGCTATAACAAACTTTCTTGTCTGGGTCGCAATTCCGCTCAGATACCCTAAAAAATTAAGGGCCACCCTTTCGGCTTGAATAAGGTCAATCAGGTTTCCATCAATTTGGGCCACAGTCTGTTGATCTAGGACTTCATCCCCATCAGAAAAATTCCAAGATATTTTAAGTTCTGAGTTACAAAAAAGAAGAGATTCATTAAAAAGTTCAGAGCCCGAAAGAATCAAGTCTTCTTTGGCAATCAAAAGGGCAATGCCAAATTTTTCTTTTTCGCCAAGAGCCTGAGTCGTGATATCGCCGCTGGGTCGATCTTCGAGAAAAGCTTTTTCAATCAGATCATTCTGCATTGAGGTTATTAGAGTTGAGTTTAAGGGCCAGTTCTTCTTCAAGGACTCTTTTTAACTCTTCTCGGATAATTTTTTCAAGCATTGACGGCAGTTGTTGTGACAGAGATTTTTGAAAAAGGGATCTGACTTCAGAGCGAATGATGGACTCTGTCTCTTCCAGTGACAAAGAGGCAGAGCTTGGCACTTGTTGGTTGGGATGAGTTGTGATTTGTGTGGGAGTGCTTGGTGACATATGGATAATGTCATTTGAAGCTTCGCCGGTTTTAGTGTTCTCAATTTTAGGTTGAGGGGGTGGGGTAAATCCTTCGCTGGGTTTATAAAGAAAGTCATCGAGTTTTAGTTTTTTCATGTCATCGATGCCAACAGTTTCAAAGCCTTCAAACTCGTCATCTTTTTTCTCTTCACTGGCTTTGAGACTTTGATCATTCAAAGAGCGAGCTGTCCAGGAGTCATCAATAGAAAAATCCATTTTCTCCTCCTTAGGAGCTGCTTTTTTTGGAGATTCCGATTCAAAATCAGGATCATCCATCTGCAAATTAAAAACTGATCCAGCTTCAATTTCATCAACAAAAGTCTCGTCCGGGCGATTATTTATCACCACAGTTTCAAGATTAAATTCAACAGGTTTCTCTGACTTTGGAGGAGGTTGTGGGGCGGTTTCGGTTTTGTTCTGTGTTTGATTTTGAGTAATAACAGACACCGTTTGACCGTCATTAAAACCCTGGGGCTTGGCCATGGATTGATTAAACTCATCAATAAATTCTTGTTTAATACTTTTAGGAAAGCTTAAAAAATCAGCAATCTTTTGTCCTTGGGTGTATTCAACCAGGTCTCTGATCAGTGATCTCATGCTCTCAACTTCAAAAGGCTTTTCAAGTTCACCTTGAGCGCCACAACTTTTAAATCTCTTGTGATCAAGCTCCATAAAAGAGCTCCACATCAAAACAAGTGGTGTTGATTGCAACTCAGAGTGTTCACGCAGCTCTTCGCTGACTTCGTAGCCATTCTTTTTTTGTAAAAGAATATCGGCAAATATAATATGGGGTCTAAATGACTCGGCCACTTGAATCACATCAAGACCATTATGAACCGATTTAACTTCTGCCCCAAAATCCTGCAGTCCGAGTTGGAAAACCTTACGGATTGATGCACTTTCATCGGCCAATAAGACGCGCAACGACATACATCAAGTAAAGACTTCTTTCGAATCGGAGTCAAGAGAGTTGGATCACTTGACGGGTGAATTGGCCCTTTTTAGAATGGGGGGTGTTTACACTTGTTGATCGCTACATCTCTAAAGCTTTTCTGACCTATTTTTTTTCGGGCCTCACCGTTTTTTTAACCCTTTTTTTAGTGATTGATTTTATGTCCTCGGTGATGCGTTTTGATGTCACCCTCTCGACTCTGGCTCGATATTATGGCGCTTACACATTTCAAATCATGTATCAGTTCTTGCCCATCGCCGCACTTGTTGGAGTTGTTTTTACATTATCCTCGCTCAATAGCAGTCGAGAACTCACAGCCCTTTTTAGTTTAGGTATGAGTCTTAAAAGAATTTTAGCACCCATGTTTTTTTGGCTGTTGATATTTGTGGGTTTTACTTTTTATCTCGGGGATCAAATCATCCCGGTCACAAAACAGAAGCGTGATTTTATCTACTTCAATGACATGAAAAAAAATCCAGCCCTTTTCTCGACGGTTAAAACCGATAAAATTTGGTACCGAAGCGAGAACATCATTTTTAATATCAAGCTTCTTGAGCCAGAAATCAAAAAAGCCCATGGTCTTACTTTTTATTACTTCTCTCCGGATTGGAAATTACAACAAATGATTTCTGCCAAAGAAGCCAAACTTGATAATAAAGGCTGGGAACTCGTCCAAGGCACGATCACTTTATTTGTGAACGAACTGACAACACCTATTGTGAGTAATTTTACCAGTAAAGTCATACCCATGATTCAAGATCTTGGGGATTTACAAACGGCAAGCTCGGCCTCGGATTTTTTAACCTTTAAAGAACTGGGTCGGTACATTCAAAAAAATAAGGATGCTGGCCTGAATATGACTTCGTTTGAGGTGGATTATCACAACAAATTGAGTTTTCCGTTTAGTATCTTTGTCCTTGGATTATTAGGCGTTCCATTTGTGATTACCCATCAAAGATCTGGTGGCATGGCTAAAAATATTGGACTTATTTTACTGATGACATTTAGCTTTTGGATTGTCCACTCTTCGTCGATGTCATTGGGGCGCCATGGGCAGATCCCGGCCGTTTTAGCCACATGGGGGCCTAACATTTTGATGCTAGCGGTGACCCAGTTTTTCTATAAAATGCAAAAGCAGTAGGCCCAAAAATAAATCCTCAGTTTTCTTTTGTGCGTAGACGATTTGGGTTTTCTTTTCTCAAGTCTGATTTAAATCGAATTGGACAAGTGATCTGCTGTCCGTTCTTGCTTTTTAAGCGGCTTTTGGATAAGAAATTTCATGGCTAAACTCGAAGTTCTTAAATTTCCTGACCCACGATTGCGACGTAAGGCGCAAAGGGTGACTGTCGTGACTCCAGAACTGAAACAACTTGCCCATGATATGCTTG
>CAYMBT010000036.1:0-16098 GCA_964388755.1 uncultured Pseudobdellovibrionaceae bacterium
CTTGATCATTAATGGTCACAGCATCATCGATTTGAGCTCTTGCGAAATTAGCCACAAGCCTCATGATACCAATCCCTTCTGTGATGGATGAACCTTGGGTTTTAAATTCGCCGGTTTTAAAATAACTGGCAAGACCCGAGCCCTCGGGATCCACAAGACGAACTTTAATCTCTTTGTTTTTCTCTTTTAAAAAACAGCTGGTCCCAGAAATGGTTCCTCCGGTACCTGCCACAGAGACAAGCCAATCGATTTTCTGATCCATTTGTTCATAGATTTCTGGCCCGGTGTAGGTGTAGTGAGCTTTAAAATTACTGAGATTTTCAAACTGATTAGCCCACCAGTACTGGCCAGGATTCTCTTCAGCCAACCGGCGAGCGGTATGGTAAAAATGATTGGGATTACTAAACGGCACCGCATCCACTAAAATCAATTCAGCCCCGAAGGATTCAAGCATTCTTTGTTTTTCTAATGTTTGTCCCTTGGGCATCACGGCCGTCATTTTAAAGCCAAGGGCACTGGCAAGAACTGATAGTCCAATACCCGTATTACCAGCAGTGCCTTCGATGATCGTCATTCCTTTTTTAAGTTGTCCGCTGGCTAAGGCATCAAGAAGCATTTGCTTAGCGGCTCGATCTTTAATGGAGCCGCCGGGATTATAACTTTCACACTTAATAAAAATCTCACAACCGGTTTGTTCGCTGAGGCTTTTAATTTTTACAAGCGGCGTTTGACCAACTAAATCAAAGATATCATGGGCGACTTTCATAAAACTCCGTGTGAAATTTTAAAAATAGAATCTCATTTAATATTTAATATTCAAAATTCAAAATTCATAAAATTTAATATTCAACAGTCTTAAATTCCTAAAAAGTGATAAAAAGATCATTTTTCGTTAGTACTTAAGTTACCACAGCTTAAATTCGCTGGCACAGCTTGTTGAATTTTTTTGGGATGAGCAAGCTTAAGCTCTGACATAATTTTTACAAACTCTTCTCTAGAACGCCCAGCACCCACACGACTATTAAACTTTTTTTCTAAGGCAACAGTGGTCGAAGTCAAACCCTTATAATCATGGGCGGGATAAATCAGAGTTTCATCAGGAAGGTTAAAAATTTTATTTGTTATACTATCAAATAAATTTTCTGCAGAACCTTCCTGAAAATCGGTTCGGCCAGTGCCACGAATCAAAAGCGCGTCGCCGGTAAAAATACGGTCCACAAAATAAAAACTAAGACATGTGTTGGTGTGTCCTGGGGTAGCGATCACTTCAATGGGCCGATCACCAAGCTTTAGAATTTGGCCATCCACAAGGTGAAGATCAACACAGTCAACACCGGCATTTTGACTGACGCCGGATTTGGCTTTGGTTAATTCTCGGATCTCTCCGGCACCGGTGATATGATCGGCATGGATATGGGTATCCAGAACATATTTTAGTTTTAGGCCCAGTTCGCTGACTAAATTCAGATCGCGAGTCACCCATTCTTTAACAGGATCAATAAGGGCTGCTTCTTTTGTCAGAGGATCTGCAATCAAATAGGTGTAAGTTGAAGATTCAGTATCAAATAATTGTTGAAAAATAATCGGACTACTTTTCATAACAGCCTTCCTTTATTCGAAGATAATATATGAATACACACCCAAGAACAAAGAGAAATCCTACTCACTTAAAGCTCAACTCTTTTCTAAACATTCTGTGAATATTTTTATCTTTATAAGGGTCATTATGACTCATGATCTCCTCTTCAGAATAGCCGCTTTCTATTTTAAGGATCTTGACTTGAGACTGATCAAAATCAAACCAGAATCGCCAAGTTTTATAAGAGAAGACGTAGTGATCTTTAGCTTTTTGAACTCGTTTTGCTTTTTTGTCGGTGGGATCAAACTCCAGTTGTCTTTTAACGATCAATGAAACATCTATTTTTAACTGATCGGATAACCACTGACACTGCTGACTGGCTTGCTCAGTCCATTGCACAGGTAAGGGATCTTTAAGATCAATCCAACCTAAAGAAGCCTCAGGAAAACTGTCCGAATAATTAAGGTAAGGTTTAATGTCTAAAATCGGAGTTCCATCCAGTAAATCGTGCTCAAAGATTTCAATCTCTTGGGCCGTGATTTTTCCAAGGCGAACACAAGATAAACCGATAGAGTTGGGACGATAGGGCGAACGAGTCGAAAGCACTCCCTTTTTAGTAACAGATCCTCGTGGTGGTCGCACAAAGGGCTTCCAGGTTTTATTAAGGTGAAAATCATAGATCAACCAAACCCGATCAAAGCCTTTAAGATCTGTTAAGCTTTCTAAAGGCAATTGAATACTCAGCTCTATCACACCAACACTAGTTTCAGCCAGGACGCCTTGGCGAGGAGATTCTAGTGGGTCAAGCTGTGGGCATTTAAAAAATCCGATGGGCTTATAGGTGATCTCACTCATAGTTTAATCCTGCCACTGACGAATCACTTCAAAAGAGAATATACCCATGGCACTGGCCACATTCAGTGAATTTTTAGTGCCCTTCATTTCTATTGAAACAATAGAATCCATTTTTTTTAAACTCAACTGATCTAGGCCAAACCTCTCATTACCTAAAAAAAGTGCCAAAGGTTTTTGAGCTTTAAATTCAGTCAGACTGACACTTTCTTTTAAAGTCTCTAAGGCCACCAAATGATAATTTTGTTCTTTCAGCAAAGAAATCACTGAATCGAGATCTGTATACGAAGTCCAAGGAACAATTTTCTCTGAACCCATGGCGGTTTTGGACACACCTTGATCATCCGGCGTGGGTGTGTAACCCACAAGGTAAAGGTGGTCTATCCCAAGTCCATCGGCTGACCTAAAAACACTTCCCACATTAAAAGCCGAGCGCAAATGATCAAGAACAATGACAATGGGGTAAGTTGAACGGATTTTATTTTTTTGATCGAAGTGGGTGATGTTTAAAAACTCGTCTTCTTTAACTGACTGATTAAGATATCTTTCTATGGGAACCGCAAAATCAAAAAGTGTTTTTTGTGTCAGGTTTAACTTTATTCGATCATAAAGTTGTATAACTTTTTGCACATTATCCGATAAATTCTGATCATCTTTTAACCAAAGAAGATAATTATGAATTTGATTCAAAAGACTTTCTTTTTGTTCAAGATTGTTCCAATAAAGATCCGCTTTTTTGAGAGTATCTAAAATAATCTGAAACCGACGTTCTTCGCTCAGACTATTAAACTTGGCTTTTGGGTAATCAACCATAAAACATTTTCTCTTAAACTTTAAAAGTTGATCACTGTTTTGATTTCTCAACCATTTCTTCCATTTTCTTAACGTCGACACGTTGAGAAAGATGAACAAACTCGTTGAGTGTTATGTTTTCAACACTGGAAATTAAATCCCCTTGAGCATCTGACCATAAAAACTCTTTTGTTTCCCCTTGGGCAAACAAAGCCTCTACTTTTTGAGCGTACTCTGGAAGTATGGGTTTTAGATAAATGGATAAAATTTTAAACACACAAAGAATGTCAGTTAAAATTTGTTGGGTGGTGGCTTCATCGGTTTTAATTAAAACCCAGGGGGCTTTTTCATCAAAGTATTTGTTGGTTCGATCAGCGATCTCTCTGATCTCGACCATGGCTTTAGCAAAATTAAGCTCTTCAATCAGTTGGGCGATAGGTTCGGCCTGGGACTGGGCCCACTGAATCAGTTCGCGACCCTCTGGGGTGACGGTTGTGGTTTTGCCGCCCAATTTTTTATTGATCATCTGGGCCCCACGAGAGCCAAGGTTTGTGATCTTACCAATCAAATCTGAATTCACGCGGTTTGAAAAATCTTCGAGATTAAGATCGATGTCACCAATTCCGTTAAGTTTACAAGCGTAGTAGTAACGTAAGTGGGTGGGATCCAAATAATCAAGGTAAGTTCTTGCGGCAATAAAAGTCCCTTTAGACTTACTCATTTTTTCGCCGTTCACAGTGAGAAATCCGTGCACAAAAACTTGGGTGGGAGTTTTGAGTTCTGCGGTCTTCAGCATGGCGGGCCAAAAGAGTGTGTGAAAATAAACAATATCTTTACCAATAAAATGATAGATCTCGGTTTTTTCGTCATTCCAAAAATCATCAAAGTTGATGTTATTCAATTTACACCACTGTTCGGTGGACGATAAATAACCAATAGGCGCATCCACCCAGACATAAAAGTATTTTTGCGGATGACCTGGGATTTCAAAACCAAAATAAGGCGCATCCCTTGATATATCCCAATCTCTAAGATCACCATCAAGCCACTCGTTCAATTTATTAGAAACTTCGGTCTGGGTGTGTTCTGGGACCCAAGTCTTTAAAAAATCTTTAAAGTTTCCAAGCTTAAAAAATAAATGCTCACTGGTTTTTTTGATGGGTGGGTTGCTGCAAACAGAACATCGCGGATCTTTAAGTTCAGCCGGTGAATAGGTAGCCCCACACTTGTCACACGAATCGCCGTACTGATCTTTAGCCCCACAGCTGGGACAAGTGCCAAGCACAAAGCGATCGGGTAAAAACATATTGTCATGCTGGCAAAAACTTTGCTCAACGTTTCGTAAATCAATGTGACCTTTATCCTTCATGGCTAAAAAAACTCTTTCGGCCATTTTTTTATTCTCTAAAGAATGGGTTGAAGAGTAATGGTCAAAATGAATTTGAAAGTCAGAAAAATCTTTTTCATGTTCTTTTTGGCTTCGAGCAATCAGCTCTTCAGGCGTTATTCCTTCTTTGATGGCTCTGATCATAATCGGTGTGCCGTGGGTGTCGTCAGCACAGATGTAAAGACAATGGTGGCCACGCATCTTTTGAAACCGAACCCAGTAGTCAGTTTGCAAGTACTCAACCAAGTGACCAATATGAATCGAGCCATTGGCGTAGGGAAGGGCCGAAGTGGTAATCATTTGTCTTTTTGTCATTAGATCCTCTTAAAATTAAAATATTTTTTTAAACTCATTAAAACTGCCAAGGAAACTTCGAGTAATCCTGTTTTCTTTTCTCTAGAAAAGCGTTTCGACCTTCTTGAGCCTCTTCGCTGCCATAGGCAAGGCGTGTGGCCTCGCCGGCAAAGACTTGTTGTCCAACAAGACCATCATCCACCAAATTGAAAGCAAACTTAAGCATCTTAATGGCCGTGGGACTTTTTGAATTGATCTCTTTGCACCAGGCAAGGGCTTCGGTCTCAAGATCTTTATGGGCGACAACTTTATTCACCATTCCCATCTCAAAAGCTTCAGTGGCCGAATAATCTTTACCTAAAAAGAAGATTTCTCGCGCTCTTTTTTGGCCCACCATTTTTGCAAGATAAGCGGATCCGTAACCACCATCAAAGCTCGCCACATCAGCATCGGTTTGTTTAAAGATGGCGTGTTCAAGGCTTGCTAAAGTGAGATCACACACTACGTGAAGTGAGTGTCCACCACCCACAGCCCAACCGGGCACAACACAAAGGACAACTTTAGGCATAAAACGAATCAGTCTTTGCACTTCAAGAATATGCAAGCGACCCAGATGACTTGAGCCAGGTTGATACTGATAACCAGTGGCACCGCGCACCCGTTGATCCCCACCTGAACAAAAAGCCCAACCACCATCTTTAGGTGATGGGCCGTTACCTGTCAGGATAACGGTTCCCACGTCAGGGGATTCGGCGGCATGCAAAAGACAGCGATAAAGTTCATCCACCGTTTGAGGTCTAAATGCGTTACGAACCTCGGGGCGATGAAAGGCAATTCTGACGGTTCCTTGATGAAGAGCACGGTGATAAGTCACGTCTTCAAGTTCAAAACCCTCGACAGCTTTCCAAACTTTGGAATTAAAAATTTCAGAAACCATGAAAGTGTTCTCCTTTAAAGACAGAAGGAATAAGTGATGGACAATACAGCATAAAATGGATTGAAGGTCGAAGGTGTTCACCACCATTGAAACTCTGCGTTAGCTCCCGTCCTTCACTGGGCAGATCCATCTCAAAGCTTGTGCAATTAAACGATAGAGGCGACATGGCCGTAGTTAAGGTATGAGGCTATTGACCACTCTTAAACTTAAAGCCTTAATCCATGGTTCAGTTCTCATTGATTTACAAACCTAAGCCTCTTTGCTACTTCTTGAGACCATCCTTGGGGGGATTATGAAGTTTCTTGCAATATTCGTATTGGTTTCTTTTTTTTCGCTAAACACTTTTGCCCAGGCCTTGATTGACAGACAAGAGGCCCATGACAAAGCTTTCACTGATTTTTTAACCACCCATTTTTTTGAAAACGGTCGTGGCATGACCATCTCTCCTGACCTTTCTATTTTTTTTGGCGGCTTTAAAAAAGGCACCACTTTTCTCGAAGAGCCACTCGTCATTAAACGTTTTGGTTTTTTACCTGGTATCAAAGAAAAATATGTGGGCGTCTTCGAGCAGTCTTACGAGGGTATGGATCTGGCTGTTCTAGGATGCGCCGGTTGCCACGCAGGGCGTGCCGCCGGAGTGCTTGTGCCAGGCCTTGGAAACAAAACTATTGATCCCTTTAGAATCGGGACCACACTTTTAAAAGTCCAAGGGGTTTGGCAAAATTTTATTAATCATAAAATTCAAAACGATCCTAACTACGCTTACGTCCACGAAAAAGCGATGACCTTTGCTGGTGTTCTAGCAGACCCTGAAATCTCAAACCTCACCCGGGGACTCGTACCTGATTCTGTGATCAAAACATTTTTTTATCGCGATACCAATACACCTTACGGTCCAGAGATTGGCCGCACCCAAGTGAAAGTTCCCTCTTTATGGGGATTTGCTGAAAAACGAAAAGTAGGAGTCTTTGCTGACGGCTCACTGAGTTCAGAAAACTACTCGTGGGCTTTTGGGGCAGAGCTGATGGCCAGTGATTCGGGTGAGCACTTACGCGCCTCTTTACCTAAACTTAAACACTTTGTTGATAACGTGGTGGGAAACCTTTTACCGCCACCCTACCCTTTTGAAATCGATCTTAAGCGTGCAGCCCTTGGTAAACCCATCGTCGAGCAAAACTGTTTTGGTTGTCACGGCCAGCATGTGCGCGATCCCCAGGGCTTTCCCATTTATGAAGCCCCTCGCCTCATCCCACAAAATGCAGTGGGTACAGACCCCCAACGTCTTGATTACGGTAATTCCCTTTGGGTGGATTTAGCTGAAAACGGCAGCATCGGAGATTTGATCAAATTCAACCACGACTTTTTTAATTACGGATATTTTGCCCCTAAACTTTGGGGCATCTGGAGCCGCTTTCCTTACCTGCATAACGGTTCTGTGCCCACTTTATATCATTTATTTATTGAACCCTCTCAGCGCCCCATAGTTTTCTCGATGGAGGACGCCGGAGAGTTATGGCGCTATGACAAAGTCTATGGCGGGCTCACAACTTACCGAAACCCTGTTGAAATCGACACCAAAGCACTTTCTGCTGAATGGGGTGACCGCGACCTGTATTATATCGAGAGAGAAGAGCACTCAAATGTGGGTCACTACTTTCCATTCATGCACAATTGGAGTTATGATGATCGTATAAACGTTATCGAGTACTTAAAAACTCTTTAACTTTTTTTCGCCCACAGCAAAAAAGCTTTAAGCCTGAGTTAAAATCAAAGGCTCAAAGCTTTTAAATGGCAAAAAGAGAGACCTATGGATTATTTGTTCGATCAGCCCAATCATTACCGTCTTTTTTTCTCTCTTTTTGGTCTGATCTTTTTTTTAACTATGGGTCTGATCTTTCCTTACCGAAAAAGCAAAGAGCTTTCTAATCCGAAACGTCTTTTTAAAAACATTGGCTTTAGTTTTGTTAATGCGATCTTTGTTGTTCTTATCGTTCCGATCAGCCTTATTGAGATCAGTCTCAATCATTCTTTAGATTGGTTTTCAATTCTCAAGTTTAATCCAATTTTTCACTTTTTATTTGGCGTGATACTTTTAGATTTTACGGTTTACTGGCAACACCGCTTTTTTCATAAAAATAGTTTTTTATGGCGCATGCATCGCTTTCATCACTCTGACACAGAATTTGACACTACAACCGGCGGACGTTTTCATATCTTAGAAGTTTTAAGCTCTTTTTTAATCAAAGCATTTATGGTGGTTATTTTTGGCCTCTCACCCATGAGCATTGTGGTTTTTGAAATAATACTTAACTTTTCATCTTCTTTTAATCACACCAATATCCACTTTAATTCTAGTTTCGAAAGGTTTCTTCGCCTGATTCTCATCACCCCAGACCTTCACCGCACACATCATTCGACAAAATCCAAATCTATGAATTCTAACTTTGGATTTTCAATCTCTCTTTGGGATAGAATTTTTGGTTCTTTGAATGAAGACAAAAGCGAAAACCAACAAATGATGAAAGTGGGTCTGAACCATTTTCGCAGCTCAAAAGAACAGACCATATTAGCTTTGATGGCTCAGCCTTTTAGCTCTGAAAAATAATTACAGACTGAGCCCTTCAATACTAGTCATCGACAAGAGACTTTAGCTTGTTGGGCATAAAAAAAGCCCACCTTTCAGTGAGCCTTAAGAAAATCTTAAAAAACATTTTAATTAGTCTTGCGGACGATAGGTCACTACTAACATCGTGCCCTTGATCTGCGGCATCCACACAATTTTATCGCCAAAAATAATCTCACCACTGATGGCATCATAGCTCCAGCCGACTTCAGCATCCTCTGGTAACTTTTGTTTTCCGAACTCAACTTGAATACTGCCAATCTCAGGGACACCTACAAGTTTAACACGATCAATTTTAATCCCGGGTAAAAAAGGCCCTTGATGTGGAGGGAATATTTTTTCAGCCATGGCTAAAACATCTTGCTCCATTTGGGGACTGCAAAGGCTATAAGTGTTTCCTTGGATCAAACGAATGGCCTCTTCAATCTTCGGAGATCCATCCTTCAATTCGCCACGACAAGAATTTGATTTAATATCTTCAGAAGTCACCATAAAAGACTGTAAAGTGATCCTAGAAAGACTCCCTTTAAGGTCAACTAAACCATCCACAAATTCCCATGCTGTAAAAATCGACTGATCATCGGTATCAGTTAAAAAGACCACAGCTAAATGAGCATTGGGTCTGTAAAAACCTTGATTCACTCCGTTTTGATTTTCTTCACTCAATGCTGCAAGGACTGGACTGAACAGCTGTTCAATAGCATCACCGTTGACACCTAAAAGCAAATTTTTCTCTATTGCTGATTGAAGATCTGGGGTTTTGGGATCGATGATTTTATGCTGTCCAATAAGTTCGCCTAGTTTATACTGACTACCACCATTAAAAGAACCTTTACCAGACGTACTTGTGACTCCAATATGAAAATCGTTATTCGAAAAAGTAATTTGCTCAACTAAAGAAGTAATATGGGAGCTCAAATTCTTTTGATGCTCCATCATACTGCCAGAATCATCGACAACAAATAAAACATCTGTCGCTGGGCCAGCCGGAAATCGTCCGTCGATCTCAATAATAACTTTCTTTTTTGATGGGACCACTCGAATATTTTCTTGATCAATAGCTTGTGCAGAAATAACAAAGCTTAATAACATAAAGATAACTAAAAATTGTTTCACATATCCTCCTAAGAATGGATGAAAATAGCATCGCAAAATTCACTGGATTATGTAAATATTTAACAGGCCTAAGTGGTCCTGCGTTACTCAAAGAAAAAGACAGAAACTTTAAGGTTGATTCTTGCAAATAAAGACAACCATCTTGTTTTGAAACTGCAGATCAAAAAAAACAAACTTAGCCAAAATGCCTCAGCATAGGACTCTTAGCCTCCATGAAGCAAAAGGCCTAAGATAGTAAATAAAAAAAATAACACGGTTCAGGGGTTAAGAAGAACAGATCTTCTTTTTAAATAAATTCAAGCCCCCTTCCTCCGCCAAAAAAGGCCGCATCATTCAAGGCCAAATAGCCTTTCGGTTTTTTACAGATAAAATGTTATGTTCTATTTACAGAATTCGTCTTTACATCCCGTCATTTTGTAACGTTTAATATTGCAAACAGCACCGAGAAACTTTCACCTTAGGAGTAAAAAACGATGACAAAGTTCACGAGAATCTTTTTCACTTTTGTTTTAACACTGGCCGCAAGCTCGCCCGCCTTAGCTTTAGAGATGCAGATCAAACGGCTAAACGGTAAAAAAGCCATCGTGGTTTTTTCAGAAAGACCCGATGTTAGGGAGGGCGACCGCATGACGGTCGGCGTATCTGGATCCTCTGGAGGAAGCTCTTCAGTAGGCGCCCTTGACCTTTCACAGTTTCGCTACGCCGTCACCGGCTCTTTTCAGATGAATTCACTCACCTATTCTTCTGCTGGCAGCGACATCGACAACACAACCATCAATGCGTCCCTGCGCTTTGGTTGGGTGAGCCCAAAATTTGAAGTGGGCCCCATGTTTGAAACCAGCAGCATGACCATTGGCTTTTCCGGCTCTGAAATCGAAGTGAGCAACTTCTTTATCGGAGGCTATGTGGAGTATAACTTTCAGACCAGTATGGATGCCCTCATCTTATCGGCAGGTGGCTCTTTGGGCTTAGCCGGATCGGAAACAGGTGCTGATGCCAGCGGATACCGCATTGAACCTTACGGACGCGCCAAATATTTCCTCGGCCCCAATGTGGCTCTTCTAGGGCAACTTGGCTACCGCCTCGAGGAACTCTCAGCCGACGGTGGCGTCGAACTTTCTGCCAGCGGCTTTGTGGTTAACGCCGGTCTGGGTTACTACTTCTAACGGAACCAACTGAGGAGGTCCGACTTTTTAAAGTTCGGGCCTGTTTTTTATTTGCAAGGTCATCGCTGAAAGCTTTTTCCCTACCTCACTTTGAGTCTCCATGTACCGGATGTGGGTGCAATAGATCACCCAGATACGCACCTCCAAATTGATCGACCTTGAGCCAATGGATCAATTTGAGACTTTAATTTTGCAACTTTCCCTGAGTTCATCCGTTATCACTAAGAACGGGGGTGAGTTATGATGACTGAAAAAGAATTTCTAATAAAATTTATCACATATCATTACGTTAAAGGAACTATATCCAGAAAAAAAGCCTCTGAAATACTGGGGGTTAGCTTAAGAACAATCGATCGTTACAAACAAGATATAAAGCCTAATTCTGAAGTCGATCTCAAGAATTTTTGGCATTCCATGTTGGATTCCTATTATTGGGTTCAAGAGGATAAAGCCATTTTTTAAGAGAATAGCTGCTTTACCTCTTGCTGAAAAGGGCCGTACCACTCAGAGCCGAAGGCCTTTGCTTCTTTTAAACATAAAATGTTATGTTATATTTACGGTCACAAATAACTCGATCTGCTGATATCTTATTGAGTTGTATAAAGTTTTTTTGGGGAAGAATCCCTGATGTTACCCCTGTCATTGGCCCGAAGGGGTATGCGGTAGTTGGTTCTAAAATATTTTTGTAGATAAAATATTATTTAAAATTCAAATAACAACGAAGACAACTTGTGAGACTCAGTGATTTGTATTAAAAACGAGTTATGAAACGACTCGTGCGATATTTTTTGAATGGTTTGATCCTTCTTCTCCCTCTCATAGCCACTTTTTTGATTTTAAAGTATGCCATATTGCTCGTGGATAATTTGGTTCCAACACCTTTTCCAGGGGTTGGGCTTATCATTGTTTTGATCTCTATCACCTTGGTCGGCTTTTTGGGTCGTAATGTTGTTTTTGCCCCATTTGTTAATCTTTTCTTACAATTTGTTGAAAAAACTCCTGTTGTCAGTCTTATCTACAGATCCACAAAAGAATTCACAGAAGCCTTTATTGGTAATGAACGAAAATTTGAGAACCCAATCCTTTATGACACCACCGGAGAAAAAACTTATCGTGTTGGCTTTTTAACTCAAGAGTCATTTCAACTCGATGGACTCAAAGATCATGTTGGTGTTTACATCCCTCATTCCTATAATTTTTCTGGGAACTTTTACATTGTGCCTAAGTCAAGAATAACTCCCTTGCCGATCCCCTCCACACTCGCCATGCGTTTTGCTCTTACGGGCGGTGCCGTTAATTTAACTGACAAAAATTCTGATTAGATCATAGTTTTATAGACTTCTTTTTTCTGTATTTTTTTTGAATGATCTAAAAAATAGAGTAATCCTAAAAGAATCCCAGCTATAAAACCGATGAGGTGAGCACGATAACTGGTCGTGGCTTCAAAAGTCGTTGGAAAAAATACCATAAGAGACGTACCCAAAATACGCAGTATTCGTTTTAACCAACTGTACTGACGTTGTATAAAAAAATACATGGTGAACCAAAAACCACCAAGGATATAAACCAGGCCCGAAGCCCCTAAAAGTCGTACCTCTAAGGGATATGTGTAAATACAGATGAGGTTCACTAAGCCAGCCATAAAAAATGTAAGTATGGGATAAATCTTCAAACCAAAATAGGCATAAATAAAGTAACTCAAAATTCCGAGCATATAAAGATTAGAGAGAAGATGACCAAGATCAGAGTGAATCAGTGTTGCGGTAAATACGCGCCACCACTCTCCGTCTATAAAAACATTTTTATTGATCGCCGGAAGTTGGCGAGCAATGCCTAAAAAATCCATCCAATAGATTTGTGTGAACAAAAAAACGAACAGCAAAAAAAAAGATGTCATCAAGAGAGTACCCTGAGGTGGTTTTTGACTGATAAGGGTTTGCTCCAGCCTGACTTCCGGTGGAGTCCTAAGTTCGTAGGGTAGGTCTTCGTTATCCATTATTTGACAATGGGGCGTAGACATTGAATGTCAAGATGAGGCCACTGATCTTACTCTCAAAATATTTTTTTTAACGAGTCGGATTTTTTTCTCTCACCCCATTGTGAAATTTGTCCTTTTGCCATCTGACATTACTGTCTCTACCCTTTAGTCCAGCTTCTCTGGTTAGCGCTAAGGGATAGCGCTCTTTCTTTATATGATATCTCATCAGGAGAGGTTGCGATGAGATCAAATATTATTCTTTTACTCTTTTTTGTTCCCAGTGTTTTATGGGCTTTTGAAATTTCACAATTGATCAATGAACCACTCAGCTTACAGGCCAGTATCAAAAGTCAAAATTTTCATAAAACTATTCAGCAACTTCGAGAATTAAATATCGACATCGCCGGAGTTGACCGAAAGAATTCGATCATCGATGTGCTGCTCACCGATTCTCAATGGACACAGCTCAAGAAATTAGGTCTACCTCTTGAGACTCATTGGGCTTTAGGTGTTTCAATCTCAGAGAGAGTAGACAGTGGTTACCAAACCCCTCAGGAAATCGAATTGTTTCTTAGAGAGATGGAAAATTCATTTCCTCATCTGACTCAATTGGTTGAAATTGGTCAGTCCGTTGAGGGCCGTTCAATATGGGCCATCAAAATCTCTGACAATGCCAAAACCGAAGAACCCAAAGAACCATCCATACTATTTAATTCTATGCACCACGCTCGTGAGATTATGACTCCCGAAATTGCCATCGATATCGTTGAGTATTTACTTTCAAATTATGATTCCGATTTAAAAGTTAAAAATTGGGTTGATAGTAACGAGATTTGGGTTGTCCCCATGCTTAATGTGGATGGTAACGCAAAAGTTTGGGACGGAGACACCATGTGGAGAAAGAACACCAGGGACACCTATGGAGTTGATATCAATAGAAACTATCCTTTTGGGTGGAATTCTTGTAACGGCTCGAGTGGCTTTCCATTCGCCCAGGATTACAGAGGAAAAGCCGCCGCATCAGAACCAGAAACCCGTGCGCTTATGGGCTTAGTCGAAAAGATAAAACCAGTTTTTGATATCTCTTACCATACCTATAGTGAACTGGTTCTCTACCCTTATGGTTGCAAAAACACGAAAGGTCTTTCTCAGCAAGTGATGGTCAATATAGGCCAAGAAATGGGGCAGCTTTTAGGTTACGAAGCCGGCACCCCTTGGGAACTTTTGTATGAAGCCGATGGTGGTGATATGGATTGGATGTCAGCTGAACATCAGGTCATTGCCTATGCTATTGAGGCGAACTCACGAACAGAGGGCTTTAATCCCCCTTATGCAACAACTAGAAACAAAACTGTCCAATTGAACCGTAAAGCTTGGCAGCATTTGCTCGATAAACTCGATGGCCCTGGCGTTAGAGGCTACATCGAGAATTTTTTGGGCGATGAATTTGTTGAAGTTTATCAAGATACAAAACTTATTCAAAAATATAGGATCAATGAAAGCGGGAGTTTTCATATCGTCCTAAACCCTGGAGTTTATCTAATAAAAAGTAACTTCTTTGCCCCTCAAGAAATCGAAGTTAAAAATCAACGAATCGACCTCAATTAAAAAAAACATGGAACTGGTATTAGGAAATTTCATCGCTAAGCTTACTTAATCATTAAGATATTATAAAATGGCCGCAAAAAGCATTGTAATTTTTATAAAATATCTATTGTTAAAACTAATGAAGTGCCACCAATGAAGTTTATGATATTGGTTGTTCAACTTCATTGAGGGGTCACTAATCCGGGGGGAATGTGAAACATCTATCTATATCATTATCATTTTTAGTTGGAACAATAATTTTATGCAGCCCAATGGCTTTGGCCAAATCAAGCTGTTCTGAGATTTTTAAAAATCACTCCAGTGCCAATGCATTTCTTTATGAAGAAAATTTGTTAAAAGAATTCACTACAGCAAAAGTGCAATTGATGGAATCAACCACTTTGCCAAAAGCCAATGACGCCCTATTAAGTCTTGTCGAAATATCCAATCACATTTTTGATCAAGCTATACATTACATTATCAAAGTTAATTTTTTTAAACTTGCCCCTGAGATCAAAGCTCAGAATATCAAAGTTGTTGAGATTCTCATCGAAGAGCTTCAGCTGACTTTTCAGATCGGCAACAATGCCATGACGGCTGCTGTAAAAAGTCGAGTTGAAATTGAACTCGCCGAACTGCAAGCAAAAAGTGATGCTCTTAATGTCAGAAGAGCCATTGGCTTTGGCCGTGATCAATCTTCAGAGAGTTTTCACTCAGAAGTGGTCGACAAGCAACCCATTGGTTTTCGTCCCGCAAAAAGCCAAGACATCTCAGAAACAGAATTCGTTGAAAAGCAAACCATGGGCTTTATTAGAAGAGCAGAGTCTGAACTCGATGCCTCCATTAAAGAGGTTGTTGAATACGCAGAGGTCAGAGACGGTACAGAACCACAGCCCATTGGCTTTGGACCCCGCACTGGTATTCTCGACGGAGATGTTGTCGAAAAAAGCCCCATAGGCTTTGTCCATTTCAAAAGACCCTCTGAGGCTATAACCCAAGCCGGGCTTCATAAGATCTTTTTGGATTTAATAAAAGGCGAGTTCAATTTTCAAAAGGGTGATGATTAAAAGCACTTCCTGCTGAGTGGCTCAATAAAGGATAAAGCTATTTTTTAAGTGCACACACTCCTTCCCCGCCAAAAAGGGCCGCACCATCCAAGGCCAAACGCTTTGTCGTCATCTTTTTGAGAAATATTTAAAACTTTTTGCATACAGCAAGAACTCTCTACTTAAAAAACTAACACTCCTTGGCGACGACATCATAAACTTTTAGTTTTTCACTTTGCCAGAAACATATTTAAATTTACACTTCTAGAACTTTTAAAGTGACAACCCTTTACCCGCTAGTGAAGTTTTTATGAACTCATCCATTCTGACCTTAATCACTCTTCTATGCTTTTTTTTGGGCTACCGATTTTACTCGCGCTATCTGTGTCAAAAAATTTTTAATCTTAGCAACAATGAACCCACGCCGGCCCAAAAGTTCAATGATGGTAAAGATTTTGTTCCCACTAAAGCGTCTGTCCTTTGGGGTCATCATTTCTCATCTATTGCTGGTGCTGCACCCATTGTCGGACCCGCAGTCGCTATCATTTGGGGCTGGGTACCAGCACTGATTTGGATTGTGTTTGGTACCATCTTTATGGGGGCGGCCCATGATTTTGCGACCCTTGTGGTTTCGATGAAAAATGATGGAAAGTCGCTTGCCACCTTGTCTGGCGAGCTGATTTCAAAACGAGTTCGCACACTTTTTTTAATCGTCATTCTTTTTTTAGTGTGGATGGTGAT
>CAYMBT010000037.1:0-15875 GCA_964388755.1 uncultured Pseudobdellovibrionaceae bacterium
GCAAAACTTTGACAGTAATGCGGCTTTTGCCAAAAAAGCCTATGAAATCGAAAAAAAGCAGCTTGAAGATGTCAGAAGTTCAGTTGTCGATTTAGAAAAAAGAGGACTTGCAGCAGAAAAAGTTTTTAACGAAAAAATACCCCAACTGCAAGTTGAACTTGATTTGATCAAAAATGAAACTCTTGAATTAGAAAAATCAAAAATTAAATTTGAAACAGAAAAAAATAATTTCCAACAACAGATAGAATCCCTAAAACGTGAATTGTCTCAAGCTCAAGGACAAAAAAATCAACAAGAGCTACGTCTTGACGAGCTTCATACTAAAATAATTGAAGCTGAAGATAATTTATTTAGACTCACAGAGATTAAAAAACAACGCACCGATGAAATCGAGCGAGAAGTTGAATACCGCCGTGAACAGCAAAGAAAAGAAGAAGAGCTTGCACTTAAAGAAATAGACAAAAAAGTTAAAAAAACTGAGAAAGAGATTGCGGTTAATCTTGAGCGTGCACAAAAACATGCTAAAGACACTATTACTCAAGCCCATGCCGAAGCTCAACGCAACCTTTTGAATGCAAAGACTCAAGCTGAAGAGTGGCTTGAGGAGTGCAAAGCTGAAAAAGTAAAAATCGAAAATGAAGCCAAAAATTTAAAAGAAGAGACTCTGCGTTGGACCTCTCAGGCTAAACTTGATGCTCAGTTAGATGCTAATCACCTTAAGTACGAAGCGCAGCTCATCGCTGATGATGTTATTAGCAAAGCTAAAGCTGAGGCCAAGTTTTTAACAGATAACATTCAAGCTAAAATTACTGAACTCAAAGAAAAAGCGATGAATGAGACTGAAAATCAACGCGCCCAAATTCTTGCTGATGCCCATGCTCAAGCCAGTGACCTTAAAAATAAATCAGAGTTTGCTGCACAAGAACTAAGTCTAAAAGTCAAAAAACAAACTGACGAATTACTTGAGACTTCAAAAAAACAATCTGATGAACTGATTGAGACCTCAAAACAAAAATCAGAAAACATGTTAAGCAAAGCTCTTAAAGAATCCCAACAAATGACCGAAGCGGCCCAAAAACAAGCCACACAAGTTGTCGAGGCTGCACAAAAGAAATCCGCAGAACTTTTATCAGAGTCCTCTCGTTTTGTAGATCAAAGTAAAACAGAGCTTGAAAAAGAACTTGAAACAAAAAAGAAAGAACACCAAGACGAGATCCAACAAATGCGTGTTACTCTAGTTAGACAACTGGATGAGCAAAAGCGTCAACATGAGCTTTCAGAGCGAGAGCGCAATCAAAACAGAGCCAATGTCCTTAAAAAAGAATTGGGCGATGTTTTAAGAGCTCGAATATCACCATTTCTTAAAGAGGTGGGGCATGTGGACCGAGTTCACGATATTATAGGTAAAAGTATAAATGCGGTTCTTCTTGACGAGGTTGATGAGACTGACTTTTCAGATCTTAATTTGTCAGATTTTGATCCCAGTCTTCAGCAAAATAAAGTTAAAAAGTTTTGGATTTCATCAGTGGGTACCGCCTTTTTATTAGTCGTCTTTTTTATCTATTTACCACGATTTAAAAACATGGCCGCTCAAACAACGCGGAATATCGCCGCCGAAGTGGTTAAGAACGAAGAAATTCAACTTGAGAAAGTTAAAAAAGAAAATGAACTTAAAAGTGAATTTAAACCTGAAAAAACAGATCAGTATTACGATTCATACACAGATCGAGTTCTCTATACTAAAGATTATGTCAAAATTGAGCTGAGAAAAGAATTTCGCGAGAAATGGATTCTTTCGCTGCAAGATTATTTTGTTCATGGCTTAAGACTGAACGAAAATAATCTTGTGCCGTTTATTGCCCAAGAGGCCAATCTTATACGAGAACTCAACGACATGATGTTAAAAATCAATGGACAGTTTGCCGAAGAAGGCATCCAAAGAATGCGTGAAATCGAAAAAGTATTCGTTCAAAAAATTAGAGAAAACATTAAAAAACAAAGTGACTACAATAAGATTATGGATTTTAAACACAAGTTTTTTATTGAAAACTCACAAATCTAAACAACTTAAGAATCTAATATAAATCGAGTCGATTTGTTGCCCTCGCATTCAAAAAATATTATTGGGATATACATATATCAATTTACTTCTTATGATAAGCGCAAAAAAATTTCTTTAAAATTGCATGCAGGTTAATATATCTTTGTAAAAACTCATGTTATCCATAACGTTAGCAGAGTCTCTCCATTTATAAAAGAGCTCACCGCGATTCTCCGAGTAAGAGCGATGAAGCAGAAGTTCTCTTTTTAATTGAGATTGCTCCCAGTTTTTAATGATTTCAATAATTTTAGACTGTTGATTTGAAGTTAAAAATGAATTGAGTCTTTCTATTCGACAATTCTGATCCTGATCCTCACAATTTTGATATTTGATAAACTCTTCTAATATTATTTTTTCTAAGAAAGCCATTTTAGAGCTACTAATCGATTTTGATAAAATTCGAAGTTCATTGGCATACTTTGCAATATTTTTGGCTTGCTCTGCATCTGACAACTCTAATTCTGACATGGCTTTATCTAAAAAACCACTGGGCCACAAATGAAGTAAAACTTGTTTTTCAAAATCAGAAGTGTGATTTAAAAGTTGAGCCCAAAATTGGTCGTTGGTAAGAGCTATGGCTAAATTTTTTCGGTTCATTTTTCTATTGAATCCACGGTCCTGTGACATATGCCAAATTTTTAGTTCTTTAAATAAAATTTCTGTGGCCGATGGTATGTCAATCTCAGGATAGGGCGACAATTGATAGGTTTGTAGTTTTTTAAATAAGTCCACCGGAACATCCAGTGGGTTCCCTATGCCATAAATAGTGTAGCCTGATGCACTTAAAAGTTTATAAATCAGGGTGGTGCAATTGTTGGTAATGAAGTTATAATCTTCAAAGAGATCCGGAACTTCGAGCATAGTCTTTATCATTTTTGCTAAGTCGGATCTTTGTTGGGGGAATGATGGTAATGGCATTCTTTGAATTTTTCGCCCTTGATTGACCTGATAATGATTAATGTACTCAAGAACTGTGTAAACTGTCGGTAAAACCTCAAAGCCGCCGGTGAAGGCTTTTATAAACATCTCACTGGGGTATGTAGCATGCATCTCTAGGCTTATAACAAAGTCATCTAATGGGTTTTCACCTGATCCTACAAAGCGGATAGCACTGTGACCCATGACACTGGGTAAAGAGTCCAGCGTTCTGTCGGCCACGATGATTTCGATTCCATAACCGACTTTGCTTTGTAATTGTTCTAACCTCTCAGAGTTGATCTGGTGATTGAAGGTCAACTCATTGAGACGGATAGGGTCAATTTTGCTTTCGTAGTTGTTAAAAAAGCCAAATACAAAACAATTTGTTATAAAAAGCTGAGTGATTAGATTCAGCATTATGACCTAGAACTTTATTGCTTCGTAAAAATCAATAATGTCGTTGGGTCCAGAATTACAAAGTTGACCGGTGGCCATTTGATTTTTCAAAGTATCAAGAAAGCTGTTGCAATTCTTAGTCATCCCTTTGCGGCGACAGGTGGATAAAAATTCGGTAATCACACTGCCGTAGTCTGAATCGGCAAGATCAATACTCAGTTCATAAATATGCTCGTAAGCGTATAGAACGCTCACTAGAAACTCCACTTCAGACAAAGTGTTTTGATGTTTTTGGTAGAGGCCAAAAGCGCTTAAGCTGACACCAGCGGCTGATGAAGATAAAATCTCATTAGCGATCATTGCTGGTACACCACCAAGAAGACCCATGCCAAAAGTGACTCCTGTTGTTGAAGAGAGAGCCCCGAGACCTAACGCCCAATTACCAATCTTACGATTTTTTTGCATCTTTTTAAGAAGTGTTTGTGTTTCATTTTTTTTCTGAATACAGACTAAAATGGATTCTTCAAATTTTAAGGTTTCATTCGCTGGCGTATCTTGTGAAGAAGCACTGTTATATGAAAGTGAAATTGCAACGAGCGAAATTATAACTAATATTTTTTTATACATTTTATCTCCTGAAAATTGAATTTAATATTGTCCCTGGCTTTTGGTTCCCAAACTCTCTGTGCATTTAATATTTTGTATTCTTTAATAAAATGATACTAGTAACTGGGTTTGAGAATATTTTTTACGGTCTATGGATAGAGAATAATTTATAAAAGTGTTTAAGATTTTTACTTAACCACATTCATTTATTTTGAAGTTCAGTCATAGAGATTAAAACCAACTGAATGACGATATTTGTTGTGTAATTTTGACATGGTCTTGAGTCTACTTAGGCGAGAATTGATTGTTCAATCCGTTCTCTAAGGTCAATGGCATGGGGGGCCCTTTCTCAACACCCAGTTCTCATAGAACGGCTGAAATGAAGAGAAACCCCTTTAATCACAGTTCATTATAATTTTCTTAAGTCTTATCTAAGAAAGATTTGCTTTTTGAGGGGAGTCAAAGTATTTTTTGCACCATGTCTACAGCCTATACGCCACCGCCTAAGCCCCCAAAATCTTTTCGTGTCACTCTCGAGCTGACCCGTCCTGAAAAACGTCTTGATTCAATTCTTTTGCAAGAGTTTAAAGCTCAAGAAGAAAATATGAAATTAAAGATCATAAGTCGCACTCAGCTTAAAAATCTTTTTAATAAGGGTTCTATTGTGATCAAGGGCCAAAAAGCGACACCGTCTTCTGGAATTGCAAAAGGCACGACCTATGTTGATATCTTAGGATTTGGCTGATTCAACCTTAATATAATTAAAATATATTTATTGCATGGTCGTCTTAAACACCCATACATTTGAATTTCTAATTTCTATTAGAAGCCTAAAAGGTCTTTAGCGTGGGCAAGGCTTGTTTTGGTGAGTTTTTCGCCAGAAATAAGGCGGGCAATCTCTTGGATGCGTTCGTCTTTTTTAAGTTTTGTAACAGCCATTTCGACACTTTGTTTTTTCTCGCGCTTTTCAATAAAAAAATGATGATCCCCAAAACAGGCCACCTGTGGAAGATGGGTTACACAAATAACTTGCTGGTGTTTGGCTAAGTTTTTAAGTTTTGCGCCCACTTTTTCGGCCGTGGGGCCACTGACACCTGTATCCACTTCATCAAATAAAAATGTGCGAGGAAACTGATTGGCCCCAATAACTTGCTTCAGTGAAAGCAGAATTCTTGATAGTTCGCCACCAGAGGCATAACGAGCTAATTCACGCGCACTATCACTTTTACTGGTTCGTGTTTGAAAGACCACACGATCAAGGCCTGTGGATTGAATCTCTTCAACGGGCTCGACTAAGATTAAAAAATCAAGACCCTTCATGTTCAGGTCTTTAAGTTCGTTGTTCACTTCTTGCTCAAGTAATACAGCACCCGCCGTTCTTTTTTTGGTCAGTTGGGTTGAGAGTTCACCGAGTTTTTTAATAACCAATTTTTATTTTTTGCTCAGTTCGTCGAGAGTCAGGCTCAATTCAGAAAGTTTTTTAAATTCTTTTTTCATATCCTCGCAAGAGGTTAGAATAGTATTAATATCCTCGCCAAACTTTTTTTGTAATTTACGAATTCGGCTCAGACGCTCTTCAATAGAATCAAGATTATCTTCTGAGCTTTCAACATCAATCTGGGTTATTTTTTGGATTTGGTATGAGGTGTCTTCGACCAAACTATAGATCTGTAAAAGTTTTTCTTTGATTTCGTGGCTGGCGCTATGAAGCGGGGTCACGTTGATGATTTTTTTGACTTGCGTAAGAATAGAATCATCAGAGCCCGAAAGTATTTGATCCGCATCAGACAGCCATCTTTGCCAGTTTTCTTGAATTCTTAAATCTTTGATCTGACTGGTTAACGATTCATCTTCATTGGGTTTAAGATCAAGGGCTTCAATCTCTTTAATTTGAAACTCAAGAAAATCAAGTTGTTGCTCACGTTGAAGAGAGAGCTTTTCAAGGTCCTCTTTTTCTTGGGCAATGGTTTTTAATAAATTATAGGATTCTTCGACTTTTTGTCTGAGTTCAAGGTTTCCGCAAAACTGATCCAAGGTATCCAGCTGATAGCGTGATGACATCAAGTCTTTGTTCTCGTGCTGTCCAGTGATTTCTATGAGAGGAACATCGATAGGGTTAGAGAGAGTCACTAAAGGAAATACTACACGTCTAAGATCAGATACGGTTGAAAGATGGCCATTCAAATAAACCTTACTTTTTCCACTTTTATCAATGATTCGGCGGACAATAAGGTGTTTATCGCTGCAATCAATACCCATTCCACTGAGTCTTTCTAAAATGTCAGTGCGGTGATCCAGTTCAAAGGCACCTTCTATGGTGGCTTGATCTTTATTGCTTCGAATATCCAGTTGCGAGGATTTAGCCCCCATCAGTAAGGCTAAACTTTTAATAAGAATCGATTTACCAGCCCCAGTTTCGCCACTTAAAATATTAAGGCCTTTATCAAACTGAATATGAATGCTGTCGATAATTGCAAACTGCGAAACTTTAAGTTCGGTTAACATAGTAAATTCCTAGTCTCTTTCGCCAAACTTTAACTTTTCTCTGAGGAGATTAAAAAAGTTGTGGGTCGGGTGCCTGATAATATGATGATCTTGGGAATTACGGCTTACAGTCAAGGTGTGACTTGAATTGATCTCCATGGTTTTTTTGCCATCCACAGTTAAAATGGCCGTGCGATCTTGGCCGATCACTTTAAGCTCGATCTCTTTGTCATCGGGAAAGATAAAGGGACGGGTGGTTAAGCTGTGGGGACAAATAGGTGTAACCACGATGGCTCGCACCTCGGGGTGAAGGATCGGACCACCGGCGGCTAGATTATAGGCCGTGGATCCTGTGGGGCTTGCCACAATCATTCCGTCGGCTTTGGTTTCTGTGACCAACTGTCCGCCCCAATAAATACCGATGTTTAGTAGATGGGTGCGGTCGCCACGTTCGATCACCATGTCGTTGAGTGCTAAGGCATGATGCTGACCATTAACAGAAATTTTAAGAACCGAGCGGGGTCGTTTATCCATTTGATTATTCAGCGTGGCTTTCATAATCGTTTGAAGCTCTTCAATTCGGTTGTCAGTCAGAAAACCCAAAGAACCTAAGTTGATGCCGATAATGGGTGTTTTACGGCCGTTAAGTCGTCGAACAGCTTGCAGATATGTGCCGTCCCCCCCTAAAACAACCACCAAATCAATTTGATCAAAGTCAGAGTCTTTGGTCAGTGACTTGGCGTTGGGACAAAGCTTTTGCCCCTCTTCGCAAAACACTTGCAGGGACTGATCACTGAGCCATCGGCTGAGTTTTTCAGCCTCGGTGTGGGCGCGTGGTGTATCTTTTCTAACGATGATGGCGATGTTTTTATAGGAATTCAAATGAGTCCACTCCTTCTTAAGAGAGCTTCGGGATCGGGGTCTCGACCTCTGAATCTTTTGTATAGCACTGCGGGGTCCTCGACGCCACCTTTTGATAAAATAGAATCATAGAAGCGGGTTGCCACAGCGCTGTTAAAAAGTCCCTCTTGTAAAAAGGCTTCAAACGCATCGGCATCAAGAACCTCGGCCCATTTGTAACTATAGTAGCCTGCAGAATATCCACCGGCAAAAATATGTGAGAATCCCACCGAGAAATTTGTATTTTCAAGTTGCGGGAGGAGCAAAAGATCTTTGAGCGCCATTTTTTCAACCGCCACGGGATCAAGATCTTTATTATCAAGATCGGTGTGCCAATAAAGGTCGACCAAACTAAACTGCACTTGGCGAAGGGATCCATAACCGGCTTGAAAATTCATGGACGCCCTTAACTTTTCAACAAGGTGGGCGGGGATTGGCTCATTGGTTTTATAATGATGGGCATAAAGATCTAAAGACTCTTTTTCGTAAGTCCAATTTTCCATGATTTGAGATGGAAGCTCCACAAAATCCCATAATACATTAGTGCCAGAAAGTGAACGGTAATAACAGTTTGAAGATAAGCTGTGCAGTGCATGTCCAAACTCATGGAAAAGAGTTTGCACTTCGTTAAAAGTCAAAAGTGAGGGTTTATCAGCAGTGGGTTTACTAAAGTTACAAACAATACTGACGTGGGGACGAGCGACTTCAGTCCCATCAAAGCCCTGTTCTTTAAAGTTTGTCATCCATGCCCCCGATTTCTTGTTTTCTCTGGGATAAAGATCAAGGTAAAGAATCCCGACGTATTCTTCTTTTCGATGAAGTGAATAAACTAAAACATCGGGGTGATAAACTGGGATATCAGTTCTCTTTTTAAACTCTAAACCATAGAGCTTTTGTCCGTGAAGTAATACTCCCTCAACCACTTGGGGTAAAGGAAAGTAGGGGCGTAACTCTTCGTCGCTCAAATCATACAAATGCTTTTTATATTTTTCTGAATAAAATGAAAAATCCCAAGCCTGGATTTCAATATCTTCATTAAGCTCGCTACTCACAAACTTCTGTAAATCGGAGAGTTCTTTTTTGGCGTAGGTCAAAGAAGGTTTTTTAAGTTTTTCGATGAAATTAAAAACCTGTTCGGGATTTTTGGCCATGCGTTTTTCTAAAACAAAATGAGCATGGGTCGGGTAACCAAGAAGTTGGGCTCTTTTTTGACGAAGTCGCGCAATCTGCTGACACACTTCACGATTAGAAAACTCTCCGGATAAAGCTTTTGAATTATAAGCCATCCACAAAGTCTTTCTCAGGTCTCGTTGATCCATATACTTCATAAACGGAATGTAGGACGGCGCTTGTAAGGTAAAAGTAAAACCCTTTTGATTTCTACTTTTGGCCTCTTCCAGAGCCGCTTCTTTGGCTGAATCCGGTAAAGACTGAACCAGAGCTTCGTCGGTGATATTAAGGTGAAAGCTATTGGTCGCTTTCAGTAAATTTTGGCCATAAAGAGGGCTCAGAGATGAAAGCTCGGTATCGATTTCTCGTAGCTTTTCTTTGTCAGTGTTATTTAAAAGTGCACCGTTGCGTTTAAAGCTTTGATAAGTCTCGGTCAGTAGTTTTTTCTCTTCGGGGTTAAGATTATATTTTTCAGAATCATCGAAGACCTTTTTAATCTGTGCAAAAAGTTGATCAGATAAAACAGTGTCGTTGCCATGTTTGGATAGTTTCTCTGAAACCTTGGCCACGGCTTGATCAATAATGTCATTGGTGCAGGCTTGGTAAAGATTAAAGAACAGTGTTGTGACCTGATCAAGCTCTAGGGATGAAAGCTCAAGAGCCTCGATGATGTTCTTAAAATTGGGCTGAGCCTCGGACTCAATTTTAAGCCTTCTTTGGGTTGATATTTCTAAAGCCTCATCTATGGCAGCTTCAAAGTCTTTAGAATGAATTTTATCAAAAGCTGTGGCGTGATAAGGTAACTGACTCTGATTTAAGGTTTTAAGCATAACTGACCCCATTTCTCCCATGAAACTTTAAATTTGTGGGACTAGGGTTAAAGCTTAATACAGACGGCTGGCGGATAAAACAAAAAAAGCCACACCTTGTGTGGTGTGGCTTTAAAGAGAATGGAAACTTAATTTATTAAAAAGGAATTATCGTACGATAGTTTGTTTGATGCACTGACCATAGTTTGTTCCTTCAACGGGAACACAACTGGCAGGGACAACTTGACCCCAGTCGTCAGTAATATTGCGACAAGCGTAAACATCTCTGTAATCACAACCGACTTGAACTTGATTGTAACAGTTGTTACCGGTTGGATTGGTATAAGTGATATCGGTATTAGAGGCCTCAATGTAATCAAAGCTAATGTAGCTCTCATCTACAGTTGTGTGTCCGCGACGTTTTTCGAAACTCATACCAAGAGTCAATACAGATCCTTGGCTCACTTGTGTCGTTTGGCTTCCGCACATCATCACACCATTGACGAGCATGGGAACTGTTCCATGACTACAACCGCAAAGTCCGCCGGCATTTCCAAATCCACCAGAACCAAAAGTTCCACCTTGGTCGCCACCAAATTGTGTTCCTTGGTTGCTGGTATTATAAGGTTGAAATCCCAATTGTTGGGCTTGTTGTGTTTGTTGTTGGCAATGTGAGCTGGTTTGTTGATTGTTACCATTAACACAGTAAGAATCAGTGGCTCCACCGGGTATTGCTTGTGGTTGTTGTTGCTGCTGTTGTTGTTGGGTTGAGCTGCTTGATCCGCAACCAATTAAAAAAATTGTAAAGCATGCTGTAATAGCTAAAGTATATTTTGATTTCATAGTCCCATTCTCCTTTTTAAATTATTGACGAGACATACTAATACAAGGTTTGTGCCATGCAGAATTTTGGCTCTTCTCGAATATAAAGGGAGTTCCCAAGAGATTTGAAAAAAGGTAATGGTGCCAGCCTAAAAGAGCCCCGTAATTTTGCTGACCACTCAAGAAAATATTACAAAGACCCTTGTGAAACCCTTGGCTCAAGGCTTTTAAGCCGATGACTTTATTTTATAAGATTGTTTTAAGGCAAAATAGGTCGGTTTTTAAGGATGTGGTTGAAACTCGACTTGGCTCATGAGGGACTAAGGGATATGATTTTTGTGTGTGGGGATCTTTGCAAAAAATCATATTCATTTTATTGACGGGGATATTTCTATCTTCAAATTCACAGGCCCGTGTTTTTTCTTTTGATAACGAGAGTTTTGCACCCTATTTCGCCATTCAAGGTGGGCTGCCGTCGACAAACCATCAACCTTATAGCTGGCAAAGTACATCTTCATTGATAGGAGACCGTTTTGATTTTATCTACGGTGGTGAGTTTGGGGTCTATTTTAGAACCCAAAGTGTTGGTCTGAGGCTTGGGGCTTTGATGCAAAAGTTTGATCCAGTACAAGGGGCCACCGGTTTAAATTCTTTAGGTGATCCACTTTTTAGTGTTGAAAGCTCGGGTCTTAGTTATGGACCCATAGTGCAGCTGGATTATCAGTTTGCAAAAACTCCCCATTACCATTGGATGTTTCTTGTCGGTGGAGGATTGCAGTATGCAAAAATGGAGAACAGTTACAACTTTACGAGCGATGGTCAAAGTCTTGTGAACGGCCAAACCGCCATCAATGAATCCTATAAAGCTCAATATAGTTTTGCCACCATCGGTATAGGCACAGAAGTTTTATTAGTCAAAAATACAACGGTCAGTTTTATTTTAGGCTACAACCATATGTTCGAACCCGACTGGAAATACGCAACCACCGGTTCAAGCTTTGCCGGGCCCCATACCGATGCCCAACCCCTACTTCTTGAAGACGGCACCCCCAAAAAAATCAACTGGTCCCACATATTCCTCCAACTCAGCTTCCAATTCTACACCCAAACCCTCCGCTAAGTACCAAGTCCCTTTTCCGTAAACCTACGCCCTTTACAGCATAAGGGGACCAAGTCTTACCACTAAGTACCAAGTTCCTTTTCCGCCAATTATCATGTTTCCTTGTTACAACTGGAGCTATCGTCCCAAGTTTTTCTTCCAAAGCTTTGCAAAAGAATTATTACTTCAAAGTACCAAGTCCCTTTTCTACCAAGTACCAAGTTCCTTTTCTACCAAGTACCAAGTTCCTTTTCCGCCAATTAATAAGTTCTATACCTCAATGTACCAAGTCCCTTTCTCGTAGTGTTGTTACAAATTTATATAATTTCAGTCTTATTAAGATAAGAAATTATCTTGGTTTTAAAAAATTGATTTATTAGGATGTAACATTTTTGTACGATTGTTATGAAAACAGAACCAACACTTTGGTGGCGCGATGCAGCCGCAAAAGGGACTTGGTACCTAGTACTAGGTTGACGGAAAAGGGACTTGGTACCTTTTATTGGTAGAGGTCTTCGATGGTGGATTGGTGGTTTTTGTCGATGACTTTTCTTTTCATTTTTAGGGAGGGGGTGAGTTCTCCGCTTTCGATGGTGAAGTCTTTGTCTAGGATTTTGAAATTTTTTATGGTTTCAAAGGATGCTAGTTTTTTATTGATCTCGGCAACGATTTGACGGACTTCCTCGAAGAGTTTTTTAGACTCTAACCCTTCGGAGAAATCAGATGTGACAATGCCGTTAGCTTCTTTGAATTTTGCAACCTGATCTTTATCGAGGGTTAATAGGGCAATAATATACTTCTTTTTATCTCCATGAATATGGGCGTGACTGATTAGGGGTTGAGTAGCAAAAAGATTTTGGATTTTTTGTGGGGCCACAAATTTGCCCCCGGCTGTTTTAATCAGATCTTTTTTACGGTCGGTGATTTTCAAAAAACCCTCTTCATCAAGCTCGCCAATGTCGCCGGTTTTAAAATACCCATCTTCATCAAAGGCGGCTTGGGTTGATTCGTCATCCAAGTAATAAGATTTCATCACTTTTTTACTTTTCACTAAAATTTCGCCGTCATCAGCAAAACGGATTTGCACTTCTCCAATGGATTTTCCAACAGTTCCTGGTTTGGTTTCAAAAAGCGTATTGACGCAAACCGGACCTGTGGTCTCAGTCAGGCCATAGCCTTCAAGGATAGAGATGCCACACTTTTCAAAAAAATGGGCAATCTGTGGGTCCAGTGGCGCGCCACCAGAAACGGCAAAGCGAAGTCTGCCCCCTAATTTTTGTTGTATGTTCTTAAATACCAATTGGTGGGCCAGGACTGATCCCATGGCAAGGCCAAGAGAGGGAGTTTGTTTTTCTTTTCTTGAGGCCAAAATATCCTCTCCGACTTTTAAGGCTTTATTGAATATGAAATTTTTAAGTTTTGAAATTTCAACTTGTGCCAAAATACCGAAATACATTTTTTCGAAAATTCGTGGCACACCCACGATCACGGTGGGCTGAATAACAAGAAGATTTTTTTTGATCCGCTCGATGGATTGGGCGTAGCCAATGCAGTAGCCACAGAAATAGTGACCCCAAAGTTCAATTCGACCCAACACATGACTGAGAGGTAAAAAAGTGAGGCTTGAGTCCTCATCAGTGACTCCTAATAACGGAAACACTTCTGAGGCGGCAGAAATAATTTGTTGGTGGGTGAGGCATACACCTTTTGGCAGACCCGATGTCCCAGAGGTAAAAATGATGGTCACTAAATCATCTTCTTTAATTAGATCGAGAGAACCTTTTAGTGGATTTTTTTTATTATTAGTTGATAAAAGTTCTTGCATGGATATGCAGCGCTCATCATTACAATCAAAGGCATCCATAAGGATCAGTTTTTTGCACTGGTTAAGGATGGGAAGCTGTTTGATTTTATTATAAAGGATTTCGTTTTGAATAAATATAAAATCAGGCTTCGCTTTATCGATGATATATTCAATGTCATCATTGGGGCTTGAATGGTAAATGGGAACGCTAACAGCACCGAGAGCCATTAACGAGAGATCAATAAAACCCCAATCTTTACAGGTGTCAGAAAAAATACCAACACGATCGCCCCGTTGAATACCAAGTTGACTCATGGCTTGATAAATTTGCTCGATGTGGTCAAAGGTTTGCTGCCAGTTGAGACTATGAAGCTGGTCATTTTTAAAATAACGAACGGCTAATTTGTGTGGTCTTTTTTCTATGTGTTCAAAAAGCTTGTGAACAAGAGTTTTCATTGTCATCACCCCTTATATCCAGAAAGGGGCTACAATATTTAAAGAGGATTAAACTTACAAGCCCTTTGTGGTCGGTGGATCAATAAAAATCGACTTGCGTTGATTAGGTTCAACCTTATGGATCTCTTCTTTGCTCGCACCGCTGATGGGATTAACGACTTTGATGACGATATCTTTACCTGCGGGAACAGCGATGCTTTGATCGGGTTTAGCTCGTTGACCGTCAATATAAATCTCAACACCAAATGATTTCACTTTAATAAAGCCTTGGACAACTCTTGTAAGGGCAACGGTCATAGAATTGTCTTTTGGTATTTCATTCACCAGACTTTCCATTGTTTTATAGCCTTCTTTTCTAAAGGTCACTTTGAGAGGAAGTTTTTTTATCAAGAGGTCTTTGGGTGTTATACCAAAAAGCTCATTATCTATATAGATCTCAGCATTGGTGGGTTGTGTTTCAATGGATAAAAGGTTAGCAGGAACATAAAATGCCCTTGGACAAAGATTGTAGTTTTCCATGGATTTACAAAAACGATTCTTAAAGTCAGGATGAAACTTATTAAGGTAAGCAAAAAAGATCAATAGAAAGCTTAAAGAGAAAATCACGGTGAGTAGTGTGGCTCGTCTATTTCTTTCATCAAGTTCGACTAAGGTATTTTTAGTATCTGTATAGGTGTTCTTTTTGTACTCTTTGACTTTTTCGTGGGCCGTTCTTTTAGCCACATGAAGTATTTGTGCTCTTGTCACACCATCATCAAATTCAGCTTTTGAAAAATCGATGGATCCAGCGGCCTTTTTTAAGAAGGCGGGATTCGTTTGGTGACCTGATCGTTCACTAAAGCTTAGGTCTTCGTCAGATATGACATCAATTTTATGGCTTTTTGTGACAGAAAAAATCTCTGTACGATCTTGTTGTTCGTTACTGTCCACAGTGACTTGAGCATAAAGGATTTGTTTTTTTCTGATTTCAATAATTTCATCAGAAAAAAGATTTTTAACAAATTGTCCTAAGTCTTGCACAGAAAAGTCAGGATCAAAGCGGCTTAAAAAACCTTGTAAGTCTCGATGCAAGTCACCTGCACTTTGATATCTTTCCATTTTATCTTTTTCGAGGGCCTTTTTAACAATTTGGTCCAATTCTGTGGGTATATTAGGGTTAATTTTTCTCAGAGATGGTACGTCGCACTCGCGAATCTTTCTGAGAGTATTGATCTCACTACTCGCTAAAAAAAGTCTTTGATTAGCCAGCATTTCCCAGGTCATGATTCCAAGGGCAAAGATATCAGTTCGAGCGTCGACCGATTGTCCTTCGACTTGCTCGGGGCTCATATAACCAAACTTACCTTTAAGGGTACCAGCTCTTGTGGCTTCGATTTGATGGGCGGCTTTTGCAATTCCAAAATCAACAATCTTTGAATCACCTTCAAAACTCAGCATTACATTTTGTGGCGACATATCTCTATGGATGATGTTCAGCGGTTGTCCTGTGGTCGGGTCAATACAGCGATGGGCATGATCAAGACCTGCAGCCACCTGTCGAATGATGTAAGAGACCTGGGCCACAGAGAAAACTTGATTCACTCTTTTCATGCGATTGAGAACTTGTCTGAGGTTACGACCTTCGACGAATTCCATAACGATGTAAAACTGAGAGCTTTCGATACCAAAATCGTAAATTGAAACCACGTTACTGTGAGAGAGGTTGATGGCAATTTTAGCTTCATCTTTAAACATGGCAATAAAGTCTTCAGAATCTGAAAACTGTTGCAGTATTCGCTTGATAGCCACAAACTTTTGCACACCACTAGCAGCAATTTTTTTAGCAAGATAAACTTCGGCCATACCACCGGCAGCTAGCTTTTCTAGAAGGATGTAGTTACCAAATGTTTCGTACTGTTTTTTCACATGAATCCTCGATAAATATTTATCGGCTAAGCGTTGATAAAGATTAACTTTTCCAACTCGACTTTGATCGAATTTTGTTCACAAAAATAGGAGCCTTATGTCAGAATGATGCAATGTTATGGATAGGACTAACGGGTGGTATTGCGAGCGGAAAGTCAACGGGAGCTCGCCTTCTTCAAGAAATGCATATTCCTGTGATTGATGCCGACAAAATAGCCCACCAAGGTCTAGTCGACTGTTTGCCTGAAATCAAAAACCACTTCGGCGACTCGATCCTCAATACCCAAGGCCTGGTGGACCGAGCCCAATTGGGTGCTGTGGTTTTTATAGATCCCCAAAAAAAAGTATTCCTAGAAATTATTCTGCACCCCTATGTTCAAAATCAAGTCAAAGAGATCAAATTTA
>CAYMBT010000038.1:0-15578 GCA_964388755.1 uncultured Pseudobdellovibrionaceae bacterium
AGCTTGAAATGGAAAACAAAAATCCAAAGAAAATCCAAATTTAAGAGACTAAGAAGTACAAACATTTCAAAGAAGAACCCCCAATAGGGGCCCGAAAATGAGATTAAGTTTTGTCTTGGTACGAGTTGACGAGTACCACTCTTGGTTTTGAGCCATTGGCGGGGCCTACCACACCTTCTCGTTCCATGGTTTCAATCAGGCGGGCTGCCCTAGGGTAACCAATGCGGAATTTGCGTTGGATCAGGGAGGCGCTGATTTCTTTCATAGATGAAGCCCATGATAAAATTTCGTCGTATCGATCATCCATTTCGCCAAAGTCTTCTTCGCCGAATTCCTCGGCCAGTTCTGGGTTGGATGATGATAGGGCTGTGGTCATTTGGATGGCGGTTTCGCTGTATTCGGGTTCGCCCTGTTCTGACCAGTAGCTCATGACAGCGCTGATTTCGTCTTCGGTGACCCAGGGGCCGTGATGGCGGATGGGTTTGGCGACTCCGGGGGCAAGGAACAACATATCTCCTCGGGCGAGAAGGCGTTCGGCGCCGGATTCGTCGAGAATAATACGGGAATCCATTTTGCTGGCGACCTTAAAGCTGATTCGACCAGGGATGTTGGTTTTAATAAGGCCTGTGACCACGTCTTTTCTTGGGGATTGCATAGCAAGGATCAGGTGGATTCCGCTGGCGCGCGCCATTTGGGCGAGACGAACCACAAGTTGTTCGACATTGGATTTATCAACACTCATAAGATCGCCGAACTCTTCGACCACGATAACAATGTAGGGTTGGGGGGTGAAGTAATAGGTTTCGTTGTGGCGTCTTTGTTCTTCAAGTTCAAGATTATAAGCGTCGTGTTCGGCCACTTTGGTTTTATCGAATTCTGCGACGGTTTCGTTATAAGCTTCAAGGCCCCGAGCCCCGAATTTTGACATCGATCGATAGCGTTTCTCCATCTCTTTGACAGCCCATTTCAGGGCGCCAACAGCTTTTTTAGGCTCACAGATGGTGGGCATTAATAGATGGGGAATATTATTAAAGGTGGATAAATCCACTTGCTTTGGATCAATGAGGATAAGACGCAAAGTCTGTGGAGAGTGTCTAAATAAAAGTCCGGTCAGAGCGCAAACAACAAAAACGGATTTACCAGAACCCGTGGTTCCGGCCACCAAAAGATGGGGCATGCGTCTTAAATCAACCACCTTTGTGGTTCCGTTGGCTTCGCGGCCTAGCGCCAGTGGTAGTTTAAACTCTTCATTCCAAAAATCATCGCAGGCCACGATATCTTTAAGATAAACAGTTTCACGATTGCTGTTAGAAGTTTCGATCCCAACCACATCGCGCCCTGGGATGGGTGCAATGATTCGAACGGACTCGCTGCTCAGCGCCAGAGAAAGGTCATCGGCCAATTCTGTAATTTTACTGATTTTAACATCGGCACTGGGTTTAAATTCAAACATGGTGACTGCAGGACCAGGTTTTGCGGCCTTCACTTCGCCGGTCACAGAAAATTGCGCCAGTTTATCAACAAGGATGTTGGATTTTTTTTGAACTTCGGCTTGATCCACTCTGTAGCGCGAGGCCGGGGGATCCTCTAAGATTTGTAATTCTGGAAGCTTCCAGTTGGCAATTTTTCTTTCTACTTGGCGCTTCATTTTCACTTTTCTTCTTTTGGGTGATGAATCTAAAAGTTCAGAAGCCTTTACATCTTCTTCGTAAGAAAACTCGGGCTGATTGGTTTCTTTGGCCACAAAGGGCTCTGGATCATTATTAAAAATAGTTGGGATCTTTGATTTTTTTAAAGGAAGGCTTTCAATTTTGGATTTAAAATCAAAGCGAGCTCTTAATTTATTCATAAAGCTTAAAGAAACGCCAAAAAATGAAAAAAGCTTAGAAAAGCCATTAAAAATAAATTGAGTCGAGCTAGGCAGCCATGTCTTTATGCTCCAGTCGGTTACAAAAACCACAGCGATCATAATGATGGTGGCTAAAAAAAGTGTTGCACCGTATTGATTCAGACCTTTTGAAAGAGTGGATGAAAAAAAAGAACCAATAACCCCGCCCATGCCCACGCGGTCCGAATAAAAGCGCATATGACTGAGATAGATTTCAAAAAGTGAGGCTGAGCTGACAACGAGCAACAAAAGCCAGCCATGCTTTTGGGATGCGGTTGATTCTTTTTTCTTATGAAGGGTCTGATAACTCATAATCAAAAGAAAAGAGACAAAGACCCAAGAGCTCATACCAAAAAACTGATAAAGAAAATCAGAACTAAAACTACCGAGATAGCCGCACCAGTTGGTGGGATGCCCCATTCGACCGATAGAGTTCCACGAAGGGTCAGTGCTGTTGTAACTATAAAGTGATAACGAAAAAAAGATCGCCAGCGAAAACCAAAGAATTGAAAGAACATCATTACGTAGAGTACTCAGGCGACGAAGAATCATCGTTTTATTTTAAATGTTTTTGCACAAAGAGTGCAGAAAATAGCGGTATGAACTCGACCTTTGGTCGACGGGGACTTTGGTAAAGGGAATTCTTAGATCTTGTCTAACAGTCAAGTTTTTAAAATTGGCAAAAAAATGAACTCGGCCGTGGCGAGCCTAAAAAAATATTTTTTTTGGCAAGAAAAAATTTTTTTATGTTGCACAGAACATTGTTTGCATTTCCCTTTCGCTCAGCTTATCCATTTCTTCCATTTGTTAGTCTTGGGAGTGCCATGGAAAATATCGAAACTCAACGCGATCCACTTTACGTTACGAATCTACAAGCCACCAGCTTGGAACATTTAGTAAAAAGCAAATTGTCATTGCTCTTTGAACAGCAAAAACAAGCGGATGTAGAGCTTAACGGCTTGCACCGAATCATTATCGAGCAGGTCGAAAAACCTCTGATTGAACTCTCGTTGCGTCAATGCCAGGGTAATCAAGTCAAGGCTGCTAAACTTCTTGGTATCAATAGAAATACCTTGAAAAAGAAAATAGATACCTACAGAATCGAAGTTAAGAAACACCACTAGCACAAAGACATCAGCGAGTTCCTCTTAGCGTCCTCATCTTGAAAAGGCTCGCCTTTAATTTTTAAGTTTCTCTTTTGGGGACAAATATGGAATTAAGAACGCCACCAAATAATGTTGACGCTGAAAAATTTATTTTAGGTGGTCTACTTGTGCAGCCCGAGGCCTTTGAAACGGTCTCAGAAATTCTTATACCTTCGGATTTCTATAAGCTTGTTCATCAAAAACTTTATCAGGTCATGGTCGAGCTCAATAATCGACGTGAACCCATTGATATTGTCACAGTTTCTAATGCCCTTAAGGCTAAAAAAGAGCTTGAACAAATTGGTGGTTCTGCCGTTCTCGCCGAAATCATGAACGAAGGGCCGACGGCTGTTAATATTGGCCATTACTCTAAGATTGTTAAAGAACTCTCTCTTCTTCGAAAAATGATTCGTGTAAATACCGAAATTTTGGACACGGCCTATGATCGTAACTACGAAAGTATCGATGGATTTATTGATGAGGCTGAATCAAAAGTATTTAGTGTTGCTAAGCAGCGCGAAACTTCAGGGGGTCTGGTTGGGGCTGCAGAACTGATTAAGGTCAGTATCGATAAGCTCACTGAACTGGCCGCGCGAAAAGAAGAAATCATCGGAATACCATCTGGCTTTACTGCTCTTGATAAAATGACAGCCGGTTTTCAGGGCGGAGATTTAATTATTTTAGCGGCACGACCCTCTATGGGGAAAACCGCGTTCAGTCTTAATTTGGCGCTTAACGCCTCCATGCAACACAAAAAGAAGGTGGCCTATTTCTCTATTGAGATGGGTAAAGAGCAGCTGATGATGCGTATGTTAGCCACAGAGGCAAAAGTAGATATGTCTGATTTAAGAATTGGACGGATCAAAGATAATGATTGGCCACGTCTTATTGATCGCGCATCAAAGCTTGGTGAGGCGCAACTTTATGTCGATGAAACCAGTGCCATTTCTCCCCAAGAAATTCGTTCAAAAGCCAGAAGGCTTAAACAGCAACACGGTCTAGATATGATCATGGTGGATTACCTTCAGTTGATGCGCCTCAGAACACGTATTGAAAGCCGCGAACGAGAGGTCGCAGAAATTTCAAGCAGCCTTAAAGCCATTGCCAAAGAACTTGATATTCCAGTGATTGCCCTTGCTCAGCTCAACCGGGGAGTAGAGGGGCGCTCTGGTGAAGCTCGTAAACCAGTGCTTTCAGATCTTCGTGAATCGGGTTCCATCGAGCAGGATGCCGATATCATCATGATGCTTTATCGAGAAGAGTATTATGAGCCCGACAATCCAGATATAAAAGGGCAAGCGGATCTTTTGGTGAGAAAGCACAGAAATGGCCCTGTGGGCGATGTAAAAATGAGATGGGAAGCTAAGTACGGAAAGTTTTCTAATTGGCAAGATAGTGTTCCAACAAACCCTATGCCGCCACCACCGACGCCAATCCATCCCGGAGGAAGACCAAGAAATTTTGCGCCTCCTGGTCGCTAGTTTTCTTTTTTAAAATATGACGCAACTCACTTTGGCCATTGTTTATCACAACGAAATTAAAAACCTTCCAAGGTTGCTCACTTCTTTACAAGAAGAAATTATTTCTAGTGACGAATTTAAAGTTGAAGTTCTTTTTATTGATAATGCCTCAACAGATTCTTCGCCTCAGTTGATCGAAGATTTTATAAAAAATAACCCGACTCTTATTTTGCGATCCATCGGTCGCTCATACAATCATATGGCCCTAGCCAGGCAGCAGAGTTTGCTTGAGGCAAAAAGTCCATGGGTCGTTTATGTGGATGCCGATTCTCGTTTAGAAAACGGTTGGCTCAATGGACTTATCAGAGCCATAAAAGATTCTACATCAGATACGATCGTTATTGGCGGAGCCTCTGTTTATAAAAAAACAGCACCTTGGCACGATTTTGTTTTGCCACTAGCCAGTTACTTTCCTTTGGGTCGAACACAAAGTCATTGGGTAGAGATCAAGCATGTACCCACGAATAATTATCTGTTGAATAAAAACAAAGCTTTGAAAGCCGGTGGCTTTGATCCTTTTTTTGCATATGTCGGAGAGGATCTTGATATCAATGTTCGCCTGCGTAGAGATCACAAAATTATTTATAATCCCAGCTTTAGAGTAGAGCATTATCTGCCGGCTTCTGAATACGACTGGTATCTAAAAATGATTTACTACGGCCGTGCGCAAAGTTTTGTGTTTTTAAAGTATAGGTGCGGCATTTCGCCCATAAAACTATTACCACTCATGATTTGCTTTATTGTTACACTTTTTTCCTTTTCATACCCTTTCTGGACAGGTCTGATTTTTTTACTTTCATTATTAGTGGCTCGTTCGCGATTTTATATGCTTTCGTTTCTATTTTACGGCCTTGGAGAATTCATTGGCGCTCTACTGGGGACTTTTTATTTACTGCGTGGTGATCTTAGACAAAAAAACTCTACTCGCGCTAGCGTTGTGCTGAATAATGAACCCGCTCACCTCAGGGCCGAGTCCTAATCGAAACTAAAAAAACACTGTGGATTAAAGCTTTATTCACTTTTAAGTTTGCCACTGGGCCCTGTTTTTTCTAGTATATGTGCTCACAGGTTAGGCTTTCATGGTTACAATAGTTCCCGACATTTCAATTGTTATGCCCTGTTATAACGAAGAAGAGGCCATACCATTTATTATTCCTCGAACTATAAAAATTCTTGATCAGCTTAAAAATGAACAAAAAATAAATAGTTTTGAACTTATTGTCGTCAATGATCAGTCGACTGATCGATCACTTGAGCTGCTTTCAAAATATAAATCCGTCAAACTACTGCACACTGTGGGTGGACGTGGTTACGGCAAGGCCCTTAAAACAGGTTTTGAGCAAGCCACTTCAGATTGGATTGGATTTTTTGATGTGGATAGCACCTATCGGCCAGAAGACCTTCATTTCTTTATTGAAGAAGTGGTTGGTGGTCAGTCCGATTTTATTATGGGCTCTCGAAGTCTTGATGAAAAGGGCATGAGTCTGACTCGAGGTTTTGGTAATTGGTTTTATGTTTTTTTAGCCAAAATACTTTATGGATCAAAACTTTCTGATGTTTGTAGTGGATACCGCATGTTTCATAGAAAATATCTGACCGATATTTTAAGTATTCAAGAGCAAGGATTAGACTTTTCAATTTATCTGACCTTAAGCATGATTTTAAAAAAAGTTTTTATAAAACAAATACCCATTCAATATGATCCAAGAATTGGCGAGTCCAAGCTTTCTATTTATAGCGATGGCCTTGCTTTTTTAAAGGTCCTACTAACAATTCGAGTGAGGCGCTTTAGTGCTTTTAAGCATCGTCGAGTGTGGTGATCACAAAAAATTTGATTCAAGCTACAGTGTAGACTCAGTCACTGTATCCCGTGAAACTGACGATATCGAAGTCATAGGCCCGGTATTAGGACCTAGTGTATCTCACATGAGAAACTGGGGCGCAAAAAAAGCCACAGGAGACTGGATTTTTTTTAAAGACCTCGACTGTGAATTGAACACCAAAAATTTAATAGATCTTATAAAAAGAATCCAAAACAACAAAACTCCATTTGTAGCCGTGAGCGGAACATATCGAAATATCTCTAAGGGTTTTTGGGCTCAAAGCTACAGTGGAATTCAAAGAAGATGGGTTCACCGTGGACTTCGTGATGGGTTTGGTTTGCGGCCTGGCGATCATCTACTCGGTGGAGTTCTATTGGTTCAAAGAAAAGCATTTTTAAAGACAGGTGGTTTTAATGAATCCATTGGTTGGGGCAGCGAAGAGCTTGATCTGGTCAATCGATTGCAGATTTTAGGTTACAAAACGGCCGTCAGCTTTAATCTTAAAATGAATCATAACAATCCGCTGCAGTTATCAGGCTTTTTAAAACGCGCTTGGCGACAAAATTTTAATCGAGCTTACTATCAATTGGCCGATGAAAAAAATCGTTTTCAGCCCAAAGGACTTAAAAGAAACTATTTTAAAAACTCAAGTCCCACAATCCTAAGCACGGGGCTTTTTTTTGCAACAGCCCTTATGGCTGAAAAGGGCGCAAAAATTCTTCGTCGCATTGAAGGAAAAGCCAATTGATTGATCAAATCATAAATTTCTTTTCAAAAAAAAACCTGAGTAGTCATTGTGATTTTAATTCGCTTTTTAAGAAGTGGGATGTTTTTTATGTTTGTTTTGATGAGCCCAATCGAAATGAGAACTGGGATCAAATCCTTAAACACGTCCCTTGGGCTCAAAAAGTTGAAGGTGTTCTTGGCTTTGATAACGCTCTAAAAACCTGTGCCAAACTTTCAAAGACGTCGCATTTTTTTTTAATTGATGGTGATAATTTCATTTTACCCAATCGCCTTAATAACAAAGTGAACCTTGAGGGGCTTTTGCCAGACTGGGTTCTGTCTTGGTCATCTCAAAACTCGATCAATTCTCTATCCTATGGAAATGGCGGACTTAAACTTTGGCCAAAACACATTGCCTTACAAATTCAAAGTCATGAGTCGGTGGATAAAAATAACGATCCAACGGATTATTGTTTTATTGCCCAGTATTACCTGATGGATGATTTTGTCAGTGAAACAAGGGTGAATACAACACCCACCCAAGCTTTTAGAGCGGGCCTTCGCGAAGGTGTAAAAATGAGCCTGTCTTGGGGAAAGCAAGTTCCCTTAGATCATAATAACTTTGAAGCCCAACTGGGGCGACAAAACCGCCTTAGACTTAAAGTTTGGTGCGAGGTGGGGGCTGATGTAGAAAATGGATTATGGGCCATTCTTGGGGCCCGCTATGGGCTTAAACTCAATGCCATTGACCGGTTTGATTATAGTTTGATTAACTCATATCAGTGGATTGAAAACTTAAGGCAAGATCAGATTGTAAAGCCGCTCACCTTAAATCAAAACCCAAATTCTTTTAATGAGTCTTTAGATGGGATTAAGAGCATTATCATCCAGCTTGGTGATGAGATTAACGAAAAATTACCGCTCAGACTTAAGCTTTACTCTCAAGAAGAGAGCCAAATGTTTAAAAAATCTTTTAAAAATCCTCAAAGAACAGGTTTGCTCAAACCTCATTAACTTTAAGTACAGCGCCATAAAGCTCTTAATTTTTTTTCGGAAGGATCAAGGTCGAGTTCTTATAAATTCATTTTACAGATGTCTGCCATTTGAAGTGTTATCAAAGAAGTGGCGAATGAAGAGTCACTGGCACAAAGAACCCTCTTTAAAGGACATCATTTCATGGACGAAAAAATGTTAGAGCAATTGGCTGAAAAGACAGGTTTACCTAAAGATTTAGTGGTCAGAGAGCTTAAAAAATGGATCCTTGAAAAAGGCGAAAGCCCTCAAGGTATTACGCTTGAGGGTTTAAGAAGTGTACTTGTAAAAATAACCCAGGATCTTTTTAGTGAGTGGGCCAAAGGTGAAGTTAAGTCTTAAGCTTTTTGTGCAAGACGCTCAACGGTCACTACGATTTCTTGCTCAAGACCTGCGCCAAGACGGATGATGGCTTTGTGTTGACCAAGAACTTTAATGGGTTCTGATAGCACGATATCTCTTTTGTCGATGATATAACCCTGTTTTTCCATTTCATCAGAAATGTCTTTGTTGGTTACTGATCCAAATAACTTGTCTTCTTCGCCAGCATTGAGTTGAAAAACCAATTGAAGACCAGCAATTTTAGAAAGTGTTTGTTTTCTTTCTTCAACGGCCTTTTTTTGGCGAGAGTCAGCTACACGCATCCAATGTTCAAATTCTTTAACACGTTTTTCAGTGGCCTCAGCGGCAAGTTTACGCGGAAACAAAAAGTTACGGGCGTATCCGTTTGCAACGTTGATGAGCTCACCCACTTTGCCTAAGTTTTTTACGTCTTGTTTTAAAATGACCTTCATTGAGCACTCCTCGTTTATGAATTAAAAGTTTTTTGTTTAATTTTTCTTTGTGATGTTTGTGACCTAAAATCAAACCAGTAATCAAGTATTCCAAGGCCACAAACAAAAAGGAACATTTGAAAGAATATAAGAAATAAAGCTAAAAGCCGCCAAAAACCATGAATCTCGAACCGATCAAGAAAACAGACAAAGACGGCAAGCCCTTGAAAAAAATAAGAAGCTAGGGAAATAATTAATAAATTATACCCGACAAAAGAAATCAGGCTCTCTTGGGCCGGGATAAAAGACAGAGCAACTCCAAGAATAAATGACCAAATTAAAAAGTCGGGCAGTTTAAATGACAATAAATTTTTTCTTTGGGCTTTGCCCGTCGGACTAATTGTTAATGAAATAAATAAAATCAGCATCAACATTATGGTCAGACCCGATGGTAAATACCAAATCACAGATTCAGAGCTCATGCCCTGAAAACGTGGCAGTTGCTGAAACTGATCCATGATAGGCTTAATTTTTAAAAGCAGATAAGTTTGCCAGTCGGTTTTAGTCATCTTAAGAAAACTAAAAAATAAAACAAGCGCACCAGTTAAGGTAATGGCAATCGAACTGATCGATGCCATAAACAGCGAGAGTTTTCGTTCTTCAAGTTCACGGTAAGATCCAATCAAAAGACAAAGTGTCAGATAAACACCAGCCCACTGCCAAAAGTGAAAAAGCAATAATCCACCCGACCCTAAAAGGGCCACTGCCCAAAAGATACTGCGGCCAAACTGAAGACGCAGGTAACGAATGGGCAGAACAGCAAGCACCACGAAAGTGTAGGACAGCACTAGTCCTAGCACTGACGTCATGGCCAGTCTTTTAAAAGAGTCTTTGTTCATCATGGATTAACAACTACTTTTTTGTGAAAGGTTTTCGAGCTTTAAATTTAGCTTCTTTCTCTTTTTCTTTTTGAACGGTCTCAACAAGCTGTTCTTTAAATTTATCAAGATGCTTTTGAAGAGGGACTTTTTCAGACAAGCGAGAATGAACGGCGCGAATGACTTTGTCGTTAATAAGCATAGTTCTTTCTAATTCACGAATAGCGTCAGGGCTGGCTGTAAACGTTGTATGAAAGTAATAAGCGCGGGTTTTATTTTCGATGGGGTTAGCAAGACGTCGTTTTCCCCAAGTGTCTAAGTGATTTACTTGTCCAGAAAAAGACTCGATAATTGTTTTGTTCTTTTTAAAAAGTTCTTTTTGATCTTCTTCTGTGCAGTTGGGATCCATCATAATAACAGCTTCGTAGGGACGAATAACAGACGGCTTTGATAATTCAAACATAAAATCCTTTCGGTTAAAGCCCAGTGGCCAGTTGCCAAAGAGCAAGGTCTTTTGATTAAGCCTGGTGTTTTAGCACACTGACTTAAGTAACGACAAGCCCACAAAGCCTTGATTTGGTCACTTTTTTCCCTAAAAATAGGATATGAGACTTTATCTCGATTTCATTGACGGGCCGGAGAAGGGTAAAAGGCTCAGTATATCTACCCCCACAAGCCTTGGTCGAAAGGGCGCAGATATCACGCTCGACGACCCTAAGCTGTCAGAAATACACGCTTATTTTGAAATTTCAGGGGATTCCGATTGGGTGGTTCGCGACAATGGCTCGCGAAATGGGGTTTGGATCAACGGTCTTAAAGAAACGAAGGCCATTCTCAAAGACGGCGATCAACTGCAAATGGGCTCTCACCTTACCGTTTGCAGGACTCTCAAAAAAGCTCAAAGCCAATACTCTGATAAGATTCAGCAGGGTTTCTATGATCTTCTTAAAAAAATAAAAAACGAAAAAAACTCTCTGGTTGAAGTGAAGCCAGAAATGAGGCTGAAGTTTATACAGGGTCAGCAATATGGTCATCACTGGGATATTTTTTATGGACCAAGGATAGCCGGCAAAGACCACGTTGATCTTTGTTTGTTTGAAGAAACGGCGCCGAGCAATGCCTTTGAAGTTCATGTGAAGGGAAAGTACCCCTACTTTTTTACTCAACATAAAGGGGTGGTCAAACTCAACAGCGAAAGTATCGAGAGTAAACAGCTGACTCCAGGCGATATTATTAGTATTGGTGAGACTCAACTGCTTGTTGAGTTTGATGAGGGTCATGGATTCCGTTCTTAAGCAAACTGGATATTTTAAAAGTTTTGATGGCACGCCCATTTACTTTGAAAAAAGAGGTGATGGTCCACCCATCATTTTTTGCTACGGAGTGGGCTGCCTTTTTAATCATTGGTCCCCTCAGATCCGTTATTTTTCTAAAAGCTATTCAACAGTTTTGTTTGATTACCGCGGCCATCATCGCACACCCATTCCTGAGGATAAGTCGACATTAACGATCGAAGCGCTGGCCAAAGATCTTTTAGCTCTTTGTGATCATTTGGGTTACGAAAAAGTCACTTTTGTTGGCCATAGTTTTGGTTCGCAAGTTTTATTTAAAGCTTACGAAATTGCACCCGACCGATTTCAATCTTTAGTGGCCATTAACGGTGTTTATAGAAATCCATTTAGTCTTATGATCGATGTGGAAAACTTAGTTGAGATCATTAATCAGTTTAAAAAAGTGTATAACTGGGCCCCGGGACTTTTTTCGACTCTCTGGGAAAAGGGTGTGACGAACCCACTTCTAGTCCCCTTAAGTTCGTTAACCGGTGGATTTAATCTTTCAAAAACATCCCTTAAAGATATCGAGATTTATGCCAAAGGTGTTTCGTCAATTGACATGCGAGTTTTCATAACATTTTTTGAGCAAATGATTGAATATAGCGCTGAGAATGTGCTTTCAAAAATTTCTGCACCCACACTTATTATTGCAGGATCAAAAGACGGGCTCACCCCGATGGATGAACAAAAACGCATGCATGAATTAATTTATAAAAGTGAACTTTATGTGGTTCATTATGGTTCTCACTGTACTCAGCTTGATTTTCCAGAAATGGTGAACCTTAAAATTCAGCAGTTTATGGAATCAAGCCCACTGGTGAATGGGCCAAAATTAAAAGAGAATTAAAGGCTGCCGCAACTTTTTTTGACAACACGAAATTGATCAGAATGATTATCAATGGGTTGTCTGACCTTGATCTTAAAGCTTTTACTTTCGTCCACTCGGCCCTCGAAGCTATTTGAATAGTTTTTGTGCTGGCAATGAACTTGGACCGAGCGATTTTTGAGGTTGGGCTCAAGAACGATGACCAAATTATTTTTTGAAAGGTCGTTCCAATGAGTGATTAAAATATTTCGACCGTTATCAAAAATCATATTCACGGGTGAGCCTTCTGTTCCGCGGGGAAAGCCTTGAGAATCAAGTTCATCTTTGATCAGGTCAAAGTTTTTCATACCCTGGTAATAGGTTTTTCCAAAGCACTTGCCACGATTTTTGATGATCTCTTCTTTAGTTTGAAAATAGATACGATTGGACTTGGCCTCGTAACAGTAGGCCCACTGGCTTTCGGCAAAACTCAGTGATGTAAAAAGCACAGCGCCTAAAAAGACAAAAAGTGGATTCATAGAGTTTTTAAGATAATGAGTCATATTTATGTCCTTCATTTAGTTAAGCGCTCTGTTAAGAGCACTTTGTAAAGCACTTGCACTGCCAGTGATGTTTCCGTTACGATCAGCAATTCCCAGCATCGATCGATAGCAATTAGCAATTTTTTGTCCGTAATGACGAGCCCTGCTACCACTACCATTGTAGCGTGTAGCTAGTGTTTGATAAAGTGAAACATCACTTGATCCAGAGTTGACTCTACTGATAAGGCCAGCATGTGACGCTTTTTCTTTAAGTACAGAATGATGTAAATCGGCCTGAGCCAATGTGCTACGAATCATATTGTCTCGATAGCTCGACCAATTGTATCTGTACTGTGAAAACCCGGGTGTGACGGGATTATTTCGGCGAAGAACTCCGGCGCCGGTAGAATCAATCACCTGATACATTCCCCAATCTGGGGTTCCACCCTTAGCATTCGGTGAAAAGCGGGATTCGCGATAAGCCATGCACACACTCAATCGGGGATCGAGGTTGAAGCTCGAGCGTAGTTGATTAATGCGTAAAACATCCCTCATCACAAGTTCAGCTTTTTGTTTCAGGCTTAAGTTTCTAAGACATGAGGTGTTCGTATAATTCGAGCGCGAATAAGTTGTGTTGCTACAGTTCATAACATTGCTGTCGACAGGTGCCGGAGCAATGGGCTGAGCCGGTGCTGCACTGGTATCGTTTCCTGTGACTTCACTTTGTCCACCCGCAAACGAAGAGTCTCCGCCAGCGACAACTGTGTCGGGTGCTTGTGTTGTTTGTGGAATATTTAGAGCATTTTCAAGTGTAGTATGAACCGTTTCATAACGGTGGGGCTGAATATTATTTCTTAAATAATCAAGGGCAATGTAACCATAGGAATCCCGACCATCGGTATCAAAATTTGAATCAGAGGCTTGTACAATCTTAACTGGAAAAAATAATTCTCCACGATCGACACCATTACAAGATCGAACACTCTCATCAAGGTGAGGACAATTCCAAGAGCGGGGTAGAAGTGCAGTATTGCCGGTATACTCTTGTTGATATTGAGCGAACTGAACCCAGTATTCCATGGTGGCATTAAGGTTAATACTTCCATCCTGATTAAATTTTGCAAGCCCTGAAGGAATTTGAATCACAGAGCCGGGTCCTAAAACAGTATTTGTATTCTGAATATTGTCGCGATTCCTAAAGTTAAGCTGCACATCTTTAAGTCGAATAAAAACATTAGCCGACGGCTCACCCGCCTGCGCGACCCCACTACCCGTTGTTTCAGCAAAAACAATGCTTCCACTCAATACCGAAAAAGTAACTACAGTCAGGCCGAGATTAAATAGATGCCTTAAGCGTTTAAAACCAATCATTAGAAAATTCCTTGGTCAGAAGTTTGATACCTAAAAAAGAAGTCCGCCCGCAAAAAGGCTTTCCACTTGGTGTCTCACAACAATACAAGTCATGTACCAAATTGAATCATCTCAAAACGCCCTGAGAGCCATTTGAAGAAAACCTCACACGACAATGCCAATAGGAACAAAAAGACGTTATCCACCTGTCAAAACTTTCAACACTTTATTTTCAGAAGTTTATCTTTGATTGTTGTCTTTTTGTGAGAGGGGAGGGTTTAGAACCACAGCGTCCATGCTTCGTCAGCATTTTGCCCTTTGGGCAAAAACGCGTCACGCTTGCTGAAGGTTCTAAACCCTCCCCTCTCACAAAAAGACAACAACGAAAGACATACTTGAAAATGGGGGCAGTTTAATGATGGTTTTGATATTTGATTAAGAAGAATTGTTTTACGTTGTTAAATATTGGGAGGGTTGGTCATGTCTGCTGGGGGGTTAGAAGAGTTGGGTGTAGGATTGGAAGTCGAAGTTAGTGGTGGGTTTGGATTTGGAGAGTTCTAGTAATTCGGTCAGATCGAGGACATAGTTTTTGCGATGATCGTAATTGAGGATTTCTTGCATTGTAGAGAAGACGAGGAATTCTCCGCGGGCTTCGTTCATAGCTTGGATGAGGGAGAGATCGATGTTGAGTTCGAGGAACATTTGGACTCGCCGGAGCATGTAGATATTATTTTCGTACATGGCTTGGCTTATGGTTTCTTGGGCGGCCTCGAGGTTTCGGACTTGGTAGGAGTCATTGAGAAAATATTGGCCAGTATGCATTCCGATGAGACCATCAGAAAGCTTTTCTTTTCCGCTCAGAAAAATAGCGACACAAGCAGAAAGGCACATGCGTTGGGTGGGGACCCAGGTATCCATGGATCGTTCTTTAATATAGTCGGCAATTTTATAAGATTCTTCCTCTGAGCCACCTTGTGAGGACAATGTGAGTTTTGTGATTTCGGGATGGTCTTCTAAAATTTCAATAAGCACATCGGCGGCCCCTGGGCTCAGCGGACCTTTGAAAGCTATGGTTTTTTCGCCGTTGACTTCAAGAAGTCCGATTTCATAAATGCCAAGTGTGATTCTCGCCATATTATCATAATATTCTTTGTCCACATCGGTGCAGTCGCCAGACTCTACGTGCCTTGGTGTACACAGATAGACGCCGGTTACAGAAAAGGGCGAAAATTCATAAAGATCGGGTGTGAGTTTAATGTCTTGTGAAAAACTAAGAGAAGAAAAAGATAAAACTAAAAAAATCATTTGAATCATAGAAACTTACCGCATTGAATGCGGCCCCCCAATTTCACAACTTAAAAGGGTTGCCAGAAAATACAAATGACATCAAGACGTTGATTTATGAATGATGATCAAATTTAAGGAGACAGCGAATCCTATAAAAGATTCATAATATATCCATTGATTGATTATAAAAAGAACAGCCCTTCAAACTTAAGATTCAATATAAATCTAAAAATTGGGATCAGGGTTCTCTTAAAAATGAACCCGACCATGATCGGGTTTTCGTCGGCAAAGCCGTCTTGGTTAAGGCTTTGAAGAGCTGGACTGACCGAAAAATTATTTTATCAGTATGATGTTTATGAAGGGCAGGATGCTCTTCAAAAGAGGTCAAAACATGGATGTTTTTAAATGGTCTTTTCTCGGCTTTATATTTCTTCTCGCCAGTTGCAATCAAAGAGAACCCGCTCAAACGGGCTCG
>CAYMBT010000039.1:0-11071 GCA_964388755.1 uncultured Pseudobdellovibrionaceae bacterium
GCCATTCAAAGTCCCACTGAGAGTAGTTCATCTCTGGCACATCCATAAGACTCAGGTTTAAATGGCCGATTTGTAATTTGATTTGTTCAGTCCATTTTTTATGATCCCATTTCTCGTAATTGGTCGAAAAAAACAGCATTCCACCTGGTTTTAAAACGGCTGCACATGATTTAAGTAATTCTACAAAATCCTTTTCTATACGAAAAACTTTTTGTTGTTTTTTATGGCGCGAAAAAGAAGGTGGATCACAGATTATCTGATCAAATAATATAGATTTTTTTTGGGCGTACTTTAGATACTCTAAACTATCCATGGCACGAAACTCGAAATCTGTGGAATTAGGGTCAAGTCCATTGAGTTTAAAATTATCTTTGCCCCAATCTAAATAGGGTTGAAATAAATCCACTGAAACGACTCTTTTAGCACCACCCAAAGCAGCATAAACACTAAAGCCACAGGTGAAGGCAAAAAGATTAAGGGTTGTTTTTTGCTGGGATTGTTGTCTAAACCAATCACGCCTTTGTCTTTGATCTAAAAAAAGACCAAAATTTTGTCCTTTTTTGAGAGAGGCTTTAAAAGAAACTTCATTCTCTTTAAATACCCAATCCGATAAATCAAACCCCTCGCTTTGCATAAGAATTTGTCCCGACTCTTCGCGCACAACACCGGGGTGCCAAATTAAACACCACTCTTTAAAGTCAAAAATTTCAGCGAGTTTATAAAGACTCTTTTTTTCTTCTTGGCTGGGCTCAGTGGCTCTCCACCACCCGAGTAAATATTTTTTTCCCACTTTATCGATGCGTAATTCAGGACTTTCTGTATGAAGAAGGCGAAGGCTTGAGTCTTCAGAGTTAAAAATACTTTTAAATAAAATCTCTCTTCTTTCAATCCCAGCAATCCAAGATGAAAGTTGATGGTTCTTACAGTACTCAAGATTTTTAAAAAGCCTTGATGGCTCTGCTGTAAAAGAAAATGATTGATCACCCAATGAAAAATCCAGCTTTAAACTATGAAGCATCAGTCGCGAAAATGCAGAGCCACCGTACTCATGATCGCCCAATATGGGGATACCCGACTTAACGGCATGTTTTCGTATCTGGTGGGTCTTCCCAGTTCGGGGTAAAGCTTTGTATAAGTAATGTATGCCGTCGTTACTGAGGCGTTCAAAATCAGTGACGGCCCATTGCCCCTTTAACCCCATTTGCCCCCCAAGCACTGGACTCACCGAAGAGTCCGGTGCTTTTTTTTGACCTTTATGGGCTCGTATACTTTGATTTTGAACTTGTGATTTTGGATTCAAAGGTTCTGACTCTTCGATTCGCCATTTTATTTCTTTAGATTTAAAGTCACTCACAAAAAGATATTCTTTTTGTATTTGATGATTTGAAAAAAGCTCACCTAAAAGTTGGGTCTCTTGTTTTTGCGAACTAAATATCATGGCCCCAGAGGTTTCTTTATCAAGCCTGTGGCAAACGTTATAGTTGAGCTTGTCTTTGATGGATAACCACTCCACAAAACCGAGGTGACTGGGGCTTGGTCTATGGGTCGAAACGCCTGAGGGTTTGACTGAAAAAATAAAGGATTTTGAAATTATTTTTTCTGACATTCCCCACACACACCATAAAGTTCAAGGATATGATGGGTGAGCTTGAAGTTATGTCGAAAAGCGATTTTTTCTTGGAGATCTTCGATCTTTTCATTTTCAAACTCGACGATTTTTGCACACATGGTGCAGGTCAGATGGTCATGATGTTTTTTAGCGGCCCACTCGTAACGAGCCGGCATTCCACCCATACGCACTTCACTGACAAATTGGTGCTCAGAGAGCTTTTTGAGAAAGCGATAAACGGTAGCAAAACCAATCTCTGGATTGGTTTCACTGATCATTTCGTAAACCTCTTGAGCGGTAAAATGGGAGGGCCCAGATCGAACAACCTCTAGGATCTGTAACCGTTGGGTGGTGACTTTAAGACCCAACTCTCGGATGATTTTTTTATGGGGAATGCCCTTATATTGGTCATTTTTAGGCAATTGGACCTGGGATTCACTGACAGGTAAAAAAGAACGATTCACTTCCATGGCCTAGGATCTAAAACTGACTGCGCAACTTGTCAATCGCTATTAATAATGGTTCTCATTTTCTTTTTGACCCTTTTGCCCACCCAAAGCCCTTTCACGAATGCCCTTAGAGCTTAAAAATGAAAAGGATTGTTTTCTTGGGCAGAGTTCACCACAATAAAGAAGCCAAAGGGTCTATAAAAAGTAAACCCCGAGTGAGGTCAATCATGAAAAAAAAACACACTTCAAATGCCACCTCAAACCCATCAACCCATTCACGGGTTCATGAATCCGATAGGCAAAAGCATCTTCTTTTTCAAACCGTCGGTATTTTTATCGATGCTGAAAACATTGAACTCTCTGGTCTAAAACACCACGAAGGACGAACCGATTATAAAAAAATCCTGGCCAAAGTGGGTGACCGAGAAATCACTCGCATTCTTTATTACAAGCCCGAGTACAAAGAGATCTCTGCCGACTTTCAAAAGTTTTGGTGGAGCCTTGGTGGCGAAATCAAACGCCCGCAGAAAAATGCCGATAGTTTTATGGTGATCGATGCAGTGACCATGGCTGATAAGCTGGATGTCGTTATTATTCTTGGTGGCGATAAAGATTTTTTGCCTTTGATTTGGTATCTCAAATCCAGAGGTTGCCGGGTCGAAATCTGGTCATGGCCTGAGGCCACGTCCCCTGAGCTTAAAGAAGCGGCTGATTTTTACTATCCCCTGACTCTTGACTTCATCGTCAAATGATTGCGCTGAAGCTTAACTCAGTGCTAGTTTGATCAAACTTTAAGTGCATCCGTAGCTCAATTGGATAGAGTATCTGACTTCGGATCAGAGGGTTTCAGGTTCGAGTCCTGACGGGTGCGCCAATTCTTTTTTAAATCACAATCCTATAAAGTATTAGATGTCTTTAAAGTCTTTGGATGAATCAAAGTGGTTGAATTTTTATAAATTCTGGCCGTTCTGTAAAGCTCGCGCATAGCTTGGGCTTTAGGCATAAATTTATAATCCTCTGGAAATCTTTTTTTAAGCTCGTTGTGAATGACTTTAGCATACTTACTGCTCATCGCCGGAAAGAGGTGATGCTCGACGTGATAACCAAAGTTAAGGGTCAGCCACTCGATGACAGGGTGATTAGTGACAGTTAATGAGTTTACTAAAGGATCATTCTCTGAGGTCAGAGGACTTAGGTTATGGTTGGTGGAAATGTAACTCATAAGAAGATAGTTTTGGGTAGCGAGCGGAACAATCATCACCCAGAACCAATTGCTTGGACCAGCAAGAAATAAAAGACCAGCAAGAATTAAGATTTGAAGTGAAAGTTCAATGGTCACCCTTCTGTGGTTCATCTCATCAAAAACACCATTTCTAAAACGTAAATAAATCTGGGCCACAAATTCGTGAAACGAAAGCCAAAAAAAGAAATAGAAAAAACTTCGCTTATGCCCTGATCCAGGTGTAAAGGGAAAAATGGTCTGTACAAATCGACTATTTTTATAAATCCTTAAAGTGGGAAATGCGTCTGGATCCCTCAGTGTCTGTTGGGTTTTAGCATGGTGAAGTCTGTTATGGACAAATCTCCAATAGGTTGGAGAAATAAGAAATGGCATGAGTCCAAAAAAACCAAGAAAATTTTGTAGCCGTTGATTTTTAGTGATGGCTCCATGAAGAAGTTCGTGGGTTAAAAAACCTTGAATGCCACAAACGAGACCAATCACTATTCCTAAAAGAAGCTTGAGGGGCCAAATGGGATTTAAACTCACTATGGCAACAAATCCTGCCACGGCTATTGTAGAACAAATAAAAAAGCCTATTAATCGTGCAGGATTCAGTGAAAAAACTTTAGCGTCGAGGTGAGGTTTTAAATGACTTCGGTAAAAGCCAAGGTTACGCAATTTTTGTTTTTCTGGTTCAGGTCCCTTTTTAGGAATTTCTGAATTTAATAAAGGTTTTTCGTCAACGAACATAGAGAAGCCCCGTCCCTTAAATTAAAATCATTTTTTATTGGCCGATGATAGTTTAAGTGTCGTCCCGATTCCAAGACAAAATGCTCCAAATCTGTCATGTTCTTACATTTTTTACGAAATCTAACCCTTTGCTTACAAAATAGACCTCAGAGTGAATCACCCTCTTATCTCTGAGGTTTAGGATCATCTCTAATCCATTTGAGTGTTTGGGCAAAAGTGACTCACTCACCGGGTCAATTTATTTGAAGCCTTCATATCAAAAGAGTATCTATATTTAATATATGACTATTTCATCTTTTGTGCTTTTTATTATGGTTTTTTTTATGGGCAACGAATTGTGGGCTCATTTTCCTGAGTATGGTCATTATTCTAGATCCGAGCAAAACGAAATCCTTAGGCCCCGCTTACTGGATTCAGAGTATCAATCCGATAAGCTCACTTTTATGAATCCCATTTCTTTTTATGGGGATTGGTTGAGTCAAGATCAGGTTTTTCAGTACTCAGCGGGTAGCCTTGGGCCCTCTCGTTTTTTAAGTCAGGGGCGATTTAAATTTAAAAAAGAAATTGCAGATCATATGTATTTTCAACTTTCTTATTTTGAAAATGGTAATTTTGAAGAGAATCGTCAGAATTTAGTTTTTGAATTTTCCTATGATATCCTCTCATGGTTCAATCTATCCATTTATGGACAACCTGCAACTCTTAAAAAAGACGATACCGTGGGGCTTGCCACTACAATTAATTTTGATCAAAGTTCTTTAAGGCTTTTTTACACCTGGGTGCACCTCACTCACAACAAACGTAGCGAAGACCAGGATGAATACCTTAAATCCCCTGCCTCTTATGGTTTAGTTTGGAGATTTTTGAAAGAAGACCACTCTTTTACAGAATTCTTTATTCGACATGATCAAAAGCTTGAACAATTTTTTACACAAAACAGTCGACTCTATGGCTTTGAAAATACAGTTCTTGGTCTGACCCAGCGAAAACTCCTCAGTCAAAGAGGCCATCATCTGCAGTGGCAACTTGATCTTAGAGAAGCTTTTGAGTCTGATAATACTTTTACTGATAATGGCATTGAACGTTGGGACTTAAAAAGTTTAAGTCTACTTGTTCAGTATGAAAATAAAGACTTACTGATCGATTGGTTTGGAATTAAAAAAGTTTATAATCATTGGTCATCCGTATCCGGGGATGTCATTCAAAATGACATTTTACCCCACGCCTGGATGACAGTAATACAGTCCCCAAAAGAATCCTGGGCCAGCGATTTCAAATTAGGTTACGAGATGACCTGGCATCGCGGTCGGGGCGATCCGCTACTTAGGGGTGGACGAGACCCCGAAGAAGAGTTCGAACATCGAGCCAATCTTCGCTACGACCTGCGCTTCTCTAAAACATCAAATCTCTATATCCTTCTTACTTTTGATATTGATCGCTTTGGCACCGGCGAAACCTGGGAAGGCGGCGGAATGCAATTCACCTCTTATTTTTAATAGGTACCAAGTCCCTTTTTGTACTGCACTGAATCTTTATAAAGATTCAGTGCAGTACAAAAAGGGACTTGGTACCTATTTTAGGATTTTAGTTTGATTTTTATGAGGTCGAAAAGGGCGACTACGAAGGCTTTGGCTTTGACTTTTGAGCCGCCGACTTCGGTCCATTGTAAAAGGGGCTCTTCGAAGAAATCTTGGTCGGTCAGTGCACCTGTATTTCTGAGGCGTTGAATTAACTCGACGTCAAAGAGCCAGACGGATTCAAAGGGCTTTTCTAAACAATTTTTAAGTTTGGGGTAATTTTCTATGATCTTTGCGCCACATTGGGTGTCGTAAACTTTAAGCTTTAGCATCTGGGATGCTATCAATGCAAAACAACGTCCCAGCCAAAAACGCCAGCGCTGGCGCTGGATATTTCTTCCTAAAAGAAAAACCCGGGAGCCTAAAAGGATTTTACGTTTTTGGACTTCAAAAAGAGCGAGCAGTCGATGGATCTCGCTCATGGGAGTAGCAAGATCAGCATCAAAGTAACCGGTCACATCAGATTTAAGTTCAATGGCTTTAAGAAGCCCTTGGCGAACAGCTTCGCCTTTACCACTATTTTTTTTAAGTTGATGTAAAAAAATACGATCTGGAAAATAGGTCACTTGAGAGCTAATCAACTTTGCAGTTTGATCAGTGGAGCCATCATCCACAAAAAGCCACGAAAGATTTTGATTAAGTTGTAAGGCCTCAACAAAAGCGGATAGATCAAGACGATCTTCTTCGTTGTAACAAGGCACCACAAAAATTATTTTTTTCTGCAAAATATTTGGCTCCAAATTTTAAGGTGTTTAAGGGTTATAACAGGGCGTCGAAATTGGCAATCACCAATCGTAAAAGCCAGTTGCCAAATATAGACAAGGGTGTCAACCGGTCGTATGATGCTCGCCATGTTCCAGTGTTTCAGCAAAAAAAGTGTTTTAATCATTCTTGTTCTTTTAGGAGCCCTTCAGACGGCGCTTTATGGCTACGGCCATTTTATCGATGGTGATGTGATTCAGATCCTTGAAAAAGCTCACTTGCTGGTCACACAAGATATCTTGATTCCTTACGGTAATGTTTCCAGTAGCGGAGCTTCGGGCAATATCCCCGGTGCCTTTTTGACTTTAATCAGTGGGCTACCCATGAAGATTTGGTTTTCACCCTGGGCAGCACTTACTTTACTTGGCTTACTCCATTTTGTTTCTTTTTTATTTTTTAGCGATGTTCTTTTTAAAAGTAAAATTCAAGGTTCTTTAGTTCTTTCAGTGCTGTTTTTTTGGCTCAATCCTTGGCGAATGAGTGAGGTCTTTCTTTGGAATCCTGGTTACATTTTTTTAGCCTCAGCCCTTCATATGTGGTCAGCCTTTCATCTTTCAAAAGACAGGTCATTTACTTTTAGTATTGTCCATGGCTTAAGTCTTTTTTTAGGTTTGCAAATCCACCCCTCGTTTATCATTTTATTTTTTATGACCATGATTCTTTTGTGGACTAAGGCTCTTAAAGCCCACCTGTTGGGGACTTTATGCGGAATTGTGATTGGTTTCATTTCTCTCACACCCTACATCCTTGCCGGAATTAAAGATCCCAGCATATTCCCTCAACCAGGTGGTGGTAATGGCCAAGGGGTTTTATTTTTTGGATTGGTTGCGGTTTACCCACTACTTAAAGGCTTTTGGTACTGGATTCTTTTTGGTTCAAGTATTTTTCAAACCCATATATTTCACCAAATGGATTTCTCTTGGATCGGCAGCGAAACCTTAAGGTGGCTGACCCAAAACCTTTGGGTTGTGATCAAGTACACCATGGGTATTATTGGTGTGGGACTTTCTTTTTTCGTGAACTATCAGTTTTATAAAAAACATCAATCAAAAATGAATATCCTGCGCTACAAGATGGCTCATCCATCAGAGTGGCTTTCACTTTATGCTATTGCGGCTTTTTTCTCGGCCTTGATAGCGACTGGCATCTCTCCGACCCTACCCATCTATTGGCACCTGCTTTATATTTGGCCGATGAGTCTTATCCCTTTGATCCAATGGCTCAGTGGTGAGTTTACACAACCTAAAAATAAAAAAATTCCTTATTACTTAGTTGCTGTTTGTTTTTATTTTTTAGCCACAAATCTTTTAGGAGCTTTGGGTTCTAAAAAACATGATATTCATCAGAATTTTCATGATCTTTACTTTAAAGCCTGTCTTGAAAGTTGTTCCATAGAAAATTTAAAAAAAGAAAATCCATAGTTTTTCTATTGATTTCGAATGGCAAAAAAATGAGAAATTAATCTAAAAAATTTGATTGATTGTTATCAAATAAAGGTACGCCATATCATTAGACTATTATAGGTGTTTAATCTTAGGTTTTGATGCTATTTCAGACCTATGATCACAACATCCCTCATTTTCTTAACAGCCGCTTTTGTAATGTATCCAGGACCTTTAAGTGCATGTCATCAGGACGTTCATATTTTAAATCCCGGACATATTAAGGTGACGCATTACAAACCCAAACAAAATACAACTAAAGCAGTCATCATTTTACCACCAACGGGTGGTCGCACCTTTCTTGACGGACAATATGCTCGGTCCCTCTGTCATGAGGGAATGGCTGCCCTTCTAATTGAAGACTGGGACGGACTGGCCGAACAGAGTGTTGAACTGGATGTGCATCAAAGATTACTGACTCGTGGTCAAAGTGCCATATCAACAGTCCTTGATACTTTTAAATTTTCATCATTCGGAATTCTGGGCACCAGTGTGGGTGCTATCCACGCCGCCACAGCTTTTGGTCAAAACCCAAAACTGATCTCAGCTTTTTTGATTGCTGGCGGTGGTCCCATCCATCAAGTGATTGCTGAATCTGGAGAAGAGAATCTTAAGAAATCTCGCCAAGCACGGCTAAAAAAGTTTGGTTTTAAAGACGTCAATGAATACGCAAAAGCTTTGGCAGAACACATTGGACCCGAGCTTGAGTCGATTCACTACGCTGGCTATATTCAAGAAAAGCGACTTCAAATGGTGGTGGCTGATTCAGACGAAACGGTACAAACTAAATTTCAAAATATTTGGGTCGAAGAATTTAAGCCCGAGCAAGTTTATAGGCTTGATGCTGGACATATGTGGACCATCATTAAGGCCTGGTGGTTTTATGAAAAAGATATGGTCGATTTTTTTAAAAGTTCTTTGTAGCTTTATTTGAATCTGTTTTAAATAAGTATTTAGTATTTAAATTTTCAAAGCCAGCTCTTGGCAGGTCAAAAGTTTTTCATAAACATCATCATAATTTTCAAGATTTTGGTGCTTTCTATAGCCGCTCAGTAAAATTTCACAACGTTCAATTATTGAATAAACAACCTCTCGTTTTTGATCGAGCGATAAAGGATTGTTTTCTAATAAGTCGTAAAGAGCTTTGGTGCGCCAGTAATCCATGGCCACAAATTGTCGCGACAGCTGATCCTCATGACCACCGTATTTTTTGATGATGGGTTGATTGATAAACCCCACTGGATAACGAGAGGTGATCTTGAGCCACAAGTCATAATCTTCACAAACCGGAAAATCTTCTCTAAACAACCCAACCTCTAAAAGAAGTGACTTTTTCAAAACAACCGTAGAAGGGCTCATACAACAGAGTTTTATAGAATCAAAAAAAATGTCCCCACCATTTTTTTGATGCTTCTTCATGGGGTTGACACGAATCCCGTTGCGTATCCAGATTTCTTCGCCGTGGATCACTTGAAGCGCTTTATCTTTATCAGCCAGATCCATTTGGGATTGAAGCTTTTCAGGGAGCCACTCATCATCAGAATCTAAAAAGGCAATCCATTGAGTCTGACTTTCTTTAACGGCCCTATTTCGTGCGTGGCTCACACCTTTGTTTTGGGTTTTAATGACCTTAAGCTTTGGCTCTAAGATGTTTTCTAAAAGACTTTGTGTTTCATCAGTCGATCCATCATCGACAACAATCATTTGCCAGTCTTTAAAACTTTGGCTTTGCACGGATTCGATGGCACGCCTGAGCGTCTGAGCTCGATTGTAAGTGGGTATAATAACAGTCACTTTGGCATCCATAGATTGAGGCTTTATCATATTTTGGCGCAAAACTCTGCTTGGGCATTGCATTTTTATTATTTTCCAGTTATTTGAAGCACTTAACTCGTGCCCGAAAGGTTTGCCTTAAAATGGCTTTTAAGGATATCCACCTTTTTGGCTGAACCATGAATAAAGGAACAAAAAAATAATGTTTTTTGAGGGTTCAGAAAAAAAAATCGAAGTGATCTTTAATAAAAAGATCAAAAGTTTACGTCAAGAGCCTAAAGCGAGATGGCAGTCTTTGGTTAAAGCTTCCCATGCTCAAATTCTCTCTGAAATTTCTAATGAATACATGGATGCTTATCTTTTGTCAGAGAGTTCACTTTTTATCTATGACAACTATCTTGTCATGATCACCTGCGGAACCACCCGACTTATTTCGGCTGTTGAAGAGCTCATGACCCATTACACAACGGATGATATCGACGCGTTTTTTTACGAGCGCAAAAATGAACTTTTACCCCAAGCTCAGACCACTGATTTTTTTAAAGACGTTACACTTCTTAAAAAATGGTTTCATGGCGAGGCCATGCGTTTTGGTCGCGAAGACGAGCATCATCTTTATCTTTTTGCCTCTAGCAAAGCCTATACGCCTGAGAGCGATGATCACACCATGGAAGTACTTATGCATGGTATTGCGCCAGAGGTTATAGCTCGTTTTAGCCAATGTGCAGGACTTAAAAGCGAAGACCTCAGACGTGAATCTGGAATCGCCGACATAGTTTTAGGCGAAGTGGATGATTATATCTTTGAGCCCATGGGATATTCACTCAACTCGATCTACAAAAATCGCTATTTCACCATTCACATCACTCCAGAGAGTCTTGGCAGTTATATCAGTTTTGAGACCAATGCTTTTAGTAAAGACGAGCAAATTCAGTGGGCCGAAAAAGTTCTTAAGGTTTTTAAACCCATGAGCTTTGACCTGGTCTTTTTTAACAAAGATAAAGTCAGCCAGCCTGAATTTGATAACTTTATTTTAAAACGTCAATTTGCTGAAAAAATTAAAGCAGGCTATCAAACTCAATATTTTTCATATTACAGGCCTGATGAAACCGAACAACGTCCCACTATTTTTAAGGAGCTGATTTAAATGCAAAATCAAAATTCAGACTGGTTTGAAGAGACCCACGAAAACATTGCCTTGAGATTTCGCCTTAAGCAGCGCCTGATGAGCGAGCAAAGCGACTTTCAAAAAGTCGAAGTGGTGGAAACTCAAGAACATGGCATGCTTTTAGCCCATGACGGAATGATCATGGTCACAGAACGTGATGAGTTTATTTATCACGACATGATTACCCATGTGCCTTTGTTCACCCACCCCAACCCTAAAAATGTCCTTGTTATTGGTGGTGGCGATGGTGGAACAGTCCGAGAAGTTTTAAAACACCCCAGTGTCGAAAAAGTGACCATGGTCGAAATCGACGGCATGG
>CAYMBT010000039.1:11081-15425 GCA_964388755.1 uncultured Pseudobdellovibrionaceae bacterium
TGAGGCTTGCAAAAAATTTATCCCGCTCACTGCCGGTCAACTGAGCCATCCCAAAGTGAATCTTTTGATTCAAGATGGTGTGGACTTCATGAAAAACTCAAAAGAGATTTTTGATGTTATCATTGTGGATTCATCTGAACCCATTGGCCCTGCTACACCCTTATTTAACGTGGATTTTTATAAAGATGTGGCCGCCCGCCTTTCTGACAACGGTGTTGTGGTTTCACAAGGTGAATCCCCTTATTACGATATGAAGATGCAAAAAGTGTTGGTGGGTATTTTAGCCCAAGTTTTTCCGAAAGTTCATATCTATAACTACTGTAACATGAGCTACCCCAGTGGCCTTTGGTCTTTCACTTACGCTTCAAAAGGTTTATGCCCGTTTAAAGATTTTAAACCTGAAAAAGTGAATCAAAAGTTTCAATACTATTCTAAAGAGATTCATTGGGGATCATTTATGCTGCCGCAATTTATGTTTGATGCCCATGGTAGCAATCTGACTCCACTGCCTCGCATGAGTTGGCAGTGACCTATCTTGAGGTCGATGGTTTAAAGTATCCTTGTGATCAGGTGATTCGGGCTCTAGAGGCCCAAGTCACAGCCTCTCGCCTCGCAAAAATCAACCAAGTGATCGATCATCGTGACTCTCGCCTAGTGACTGTCATGGAAAACATCTATGACAATGGTAACACCTCTGCTGTTATGAGAAGTGCAGAAGCTTTTGGCTTTCATCACTTTCATCAAATTATTGGTATTGATAAATTCAAAGAATCTAAACGAGTCACCCAAGGGGCCGATAAGTGGCTTGTCAAAAAAAAATGGAAAAAAACTAAAGACTGCATTGATCACCTCAAAGAAAGTGGACACAAAATTTATGTCACCCACCTTGAGGGGGGAAAGCCCATTGGAGAAGTGGACTTTCATCAAAAAGTCGCCCTTTGTTTTGGCAGCGAAAAAGAGGGGGCCAGTCCCGAGCTGACACAAATCGCCGATGAAAAAGTTTTTATACCCATGCAAGGTTTTGTTCAGAGTTTTAATATCTCTGTGGCTGCCGCCCTTTGCTTTCAACACATTCATTATGAGCATAAAAAACTAAAACCCTTTGCGCTTGCTGATAAGGAGCGTCAATATTTATTGGCTCTTTATCTTTATCGCAGCTGCGGTAAACCGCCCCTAAAAACTCTTTTGAGCAAAGAGTGACAAAGTGTTGATATCAGAATAAATTTTGGCTTTAATCTTGTGACAGATTTTCTAAAGGGAGTAACTCTATGGATTGGCATAACTTCGACCTCTTCAATCCCACTGATGAGCACCAAATGCTCAGAGAAACCATCAGACAATGGACATTAGCTGAAGTTGAACCCCAAGCCCTCGAACATGATCGAAAAGAAAAATTTAACATCGATCTTTTTAGAAAATTGGGTGAACTTGGACTATTAGGTATCACAGTCCCCGAAGAGTTTGGTGGATCTGGCCTTGATTCAGTGGCCGCCGTCATTGCTCACGAAGAACTTTCTTATTCTGACCCCGGTTTTTGCCTCGCTTATTTAGCTCACTCCATGCTTTGTGTGAACAATATGGCCCATCACGCCAGCCACGAGCAAAAAGCAAAGTACTTACCCAATCTTTGCTCTGGCGAATGGATTGGGGCCATGGCCATGTCCGAAGCCAACTACGGCACAGATGTTTTAGGTATGGAGACAAAGGCCGAAAAAAAAGGTGATCACTATATTATCAATGGTTCTAAAATGTGGATCACCAATGGTTGTATTGATGACGATGGAACACCAGCTGATGTGATTTGGCTTTATGCCCGCACGGGCGAAAAAAATGGCAAAGCTGAAATCTCTACTTTTATCATCGAAAAAAATACTCCGGGATTTAAAGTGGGCCAAAAAATAATGGATAAAATGGGTATGCGTGGTTCTAATACCGCCGAACTTGTCTTTGATAATTGTAAAGTTCCCCTTTCTCAACTGGTGGGTAAAGAGGGCGAATCCACAAAACACATGATGTATAATCTTGAAATTGAAAGACTGACTTTAGCGGCTATGGCCATTGGCATTGCTAAAAGATGTGTTGATGTTATGAATCGCTATGCCAACGAAAGAGTGGCTTTTGGAAAACCCATAGTACGCTTTGGACAGATTCAAAAATTTATCGCTGAGAGTTTTGCCCAGTACCAAGCTTCAAGAGCCTACGTATATAATACGGCTAGACACATAAAAGCCCATGGCAGTGGCAATCGCATTGACTCTGATGGAGTCAAGCTTGTGGCTACACCCATGGCTAAAATGGTGGCTGACAACGCCATTCAAGTTCTTGGTGGATTTGGTTATGTCGGCGAATACACCGTTGAAAGACTTTGGAGAGATTCTAAACTTCTTGAAATTGGTGGTGGAACATTAGAGGCTCACCAAAAAAATATTACTAACGATCTCAGAAAATCACTTAAGTAATATGATTCTCCCTCTTCTTTTAAGCCTTAGTTTGTCTCTTTTTGCTCAAAGCGAGAGAATAGCTCCGGTATCGTCAGCTGAGCTGGGTGATTCAAGCCCCTTTAGCCCAGTCATGTTTGGAGATGGTATAGAGTTCTCTGCTCCTAATGATAAGTTTCATATGAACCTTCGCTTTCGTATGCAAAACCGTGCTGACATGATTGATTGGGATGATGATCTTAATCAACCCCATGACCCCACTTTTGATTGGCGCGTTCGTAGACTTCGCCTCAGAATGAATGGCTATGTGACAACACCTAAACTGCGCTACCTCATTCAATTATCCTTTTCTCGCAGTGATCAAGATTTTAATGAAACTTCTTTTGCCAATGTGGTTCGCGACGCTATGGTGATCTATGAGCTTAACCCAAAGTGGCAGTTTGCTTTTGGCCAAGGTAAGCTTCCCGGCAATCGCCAAAGGGTCATAAGCTCTGGAGATCAACAGTTTGTTGATCGATCTATTGTGAATGCCGCCTTTAATTTTGATCGAGATTTTGGTTTTCAATCCCAGTACAGTAAAACCATCAGCGAAACCGTTTTTCGCTGGAAAAATGCCATCACCTCTGGTGAGGGTCGAAATCAATCCGTGCCGCCAGATCAAAGCTTATTTTACATCACTCGCCTTGAACTTTTACCCACTGGGGAATTTAGCCAAAATGGTGAATTTTTTGAAGGTGATTTAGTTTTTGAACGGGATTTTAAAATTGTCTTTGGGGGCACCAGTGGATTTCTCGAAGGGGCAGCCAGGGCCAATGGATCTGTCGGAGACATTTTTACAACGACGGGCTCTATAGCTGATCCAGTTGTTCGTCGTAGCCAGTGGGTTCATTATTTAGATACATTAATGAAATGGCGAGGCCATTCGCTTTACCTTGAGTGGGCTTTAAGAAAAGCCAATAACCCCATCATCAATGCTCAACAGTCTCTTTTAACAGGCCAAGGTTATAATATTCAATTTGGTAAAATGCTCAGCCAAAAAACAGAGCTTACCCTCAGGCACTCGGCCCTTCGCCCCGATCAAGAGGTCATTCAGTATCATCAAGATGTGCGCGAATGGATTCTTGGGATGAATTACTTTATTGACGGTCATAGAATCAAATTACAGGGCAATATTGGACATACAGAGGGTATTCAAAACTTTGCTCGTCTTCAATTAGAACTGGGTATCTAAAGTCTAAGCTGAGTCTTTTCAAAAAAGTCTCAACTCCTCTTAATTTAAAAATTTTTTTGATTATGCGGCAAAGAGTCTTTATAGAAATGATAATTATTTCTAGCGTACTCTTCTCTATGAAGCTCTTCAGTGTTCATGCCGTAATGGGTGTGAACCTCAGCACCAATATGACCATAACCACCCACTCGGGCAATTCCGTTATTTTGTGTTCCGATTCGTCCATCGGTTCGCGCTTGAAAAAAGCGATTGATGGTTGGATCTTCGTACTCTTCGGGTCTTAAACCCATGGCACGAAGTACGGTTGTGAGCGATCGATTATAGTGAACTCCGTGATAGCTGTGACCAAAACGTGCACTGCTTGGGTTAGAGTCAAAGTTATCCCCTTGTTGTCTTGAAATCGGTAAATCACGGCGAGAATAATCAATGTAGTGACCCGTAGTTAATGCGCCACCGGCACTGCCAATAAAAAGACAAGGCTTGTTTCTGTCGTTATGGTTGGTGGATGCTTCAAGTGTCATATGAACCAGGGAGTTATCAAGAATTGTTCGTCCATTACCCTCTCCATGGGAATCAAGAGCTTGCACGAGACGTAAAAGAAAAGTGCGAGTGAGCATTTCCCACACTTCGCCCATCCATTGGTGATTGACCTTATTTCCATTTGTGGCAACCACTTCC
>CAYMBT010000040.1:0-15414 GCA_964388755.1 uncultured Pseudobdellovibrionaceae bacterium
GTTGCAATATTAGCAAAGTTAGCAAGAGCGGTCAGAGCTTGAGAGCCTGTTTCTGTGCAAACACTCACGGCATCAGTTGAAATGCCCACATCTGACATGGTCAGAGCGGCGAGGGCTGGGGTTGTTGGGTTATCAGTGCTTTTGCTTCCGTCATTGTTACGAATGGCTGCGATGATAGCGTCTTCGTCGATACCCTCGCTAATGAAGGCCGCAGAACATCTTAAAACATAGGACCGCTTTGAAGTATGGCCTTCAATCGAGCCAAGACAGGCGTTCACGGTAGAAGGATCGGCTTTGTTAATGCAAGATTGGGCTTTGATAAGGTTAGACTCTTTTTTATCTTCGCAATGGGTGAGAAAAAAAGAGATAAAAACCAGAAAAACAAAAAATAACCGCTGCTTCACAAAAATCCTCCGTGAATTTATTGAATTTAAGTTTCTCTATTATAGGTAAAAAAAGAAACCTTATCTAACCCTTTTTGTGGCCCCTCTCTTTTAGCTAGTTTGATTTGATCAATAAATTTATGAATTTTTGATCCATAGGACTTTAGGCTGACGAAAAGCTTTACTTAGGTCCAAGTATCGAGATGTTTTTCTCAAGTTGAGATGATTCTTCGCCGATAGAAACCTTAAGGACTTCAAGGACGAGGTAATGCAAAAAATAGTTTTCGTGCTCCATTTTATATTATTCTCTCAATCTGTCAGGGCTGACTTCGAATTTTTTCGTGGTGTTCGTCAGATGGGAATGGGTGGAGCCAGCATTGCTGTTGTCAATGACGAGACAGCACTTCTTTCAAACCCCAATGGACTTGGCCGCTTAAGAGATCAATTTATAACTATTTTTGATCCTGAACTGACAACCAGTGCATCAGGTACTGATACATTAATTGGTACTGGAATTTTTGATTCAGTTTATCCTAGAAAAGTTTATGATCAGTTGAGTGATGATTTATCAAACCCTTATTATTTTAAAGGCCAAGCTTTCCCATCCATCGTCATGCCTAATTTTGGCTTTGGAATTTTAGGGCGCTATGAAATTTTAGCGCAAAGAAATCCTGATGGAACCTATGATTATTTAATGCAAAACGATTACTCGGTGAACCTGGGATACAATTTTAGTTTTTGGGGCGGCCGTATTAAATGGGGTGTTGCCACTCGCCTTATCAATCGTGTGGAATTTTTTGGCCAAAGAGATCCCGCTACAGAGTCTTTAGGGCGCGGTTCATTTGCGCGCGAAGGTTTAGGACTTTCTGTGGATTCTGGTTTAACTTTATCGGCTCCATGGCAATGGCTTCCGACACTCACTTTTCTTGTTCGTGATATAGGGCACACTTCATACACCATGAGTGCAGGATTTTTTGGTAACAACAGAAACGGTTCTCCGATGACAACGTCGCAATCAGTGGATGCTGCTATTGCTTTGTTTCCGATCTTATCCAATCACTCGCGTGGGGTGTTGACCGTTGAGTACACTGGCATTGATACCATGAGCGAAGTTGAAGACTCTATGGACCGTTTACACATCGGGACAGAACTCAACCTTTGGGACGCTTATTTTATAAGGGCGGGTTACCATCAAAAGGATTGGACGGCTGGCTTTGAATACGCCACAGGTCTTTTTCAATGGCAGCTTGCTACTTACGCAGAAGACATTCAAATCGGAACAACTCAAACACGAGATCGTCGTGGAATTTTAAAATTTGCGGTGAGGTTTTGATGATACTTAAAATCATATTTACACTTTTTTATATTCTTCTAATTAATGTCAGTTGTACTCAGAACATTTTTGACGAGATTGCTGATAAAGACACACCAGAGGCCGTTTACTTTCAGGCCAAGATGGAAATCAATAACCGAAACTACTCTCAGGCGATCTTACTTTTACAAAGCCTTGACCCCGCATTTATGAGCGAGAGAAGTCGTATCCCTGTCTATGCATCGGCTTATGCGGGAAGCTGTGGTTTAGAATTTTTGTCGTTACTGACAAACCTACAAAATATTAATACATCCACTGTCATGGGCACTTTGATGGGAGCCTTTCCGCTAGCAGCCCTTGCTCAAGTGGATGATTGCTTGCAAGCCGAAAACCTTTTGTCTTCTCTTGGTAATGCATCCAATAGACTCGGTGATGAAAATTTATTAATGGCTTTTAATTCGTTTGCTAAGATGGGGACGATTTTATCATCACTGGCTGATACAGACGGTGATGGTGTGGCTGACGCCACATTTGATCAATGCAGTAATGTTGATTTACCAGAAGCCTATGTCCGTGAAATTGGGACGGGCATTGCCAACACTCTTTTAAGTTTAGCAGCCGTTGGTACAAGTTATGTCGATGATGCAGTTAATGATATTGCAGCCATCTGTGCCTCTGACCCCAATCTTAATGTGTTTTGTACCGCGACTGATCCCACTTCTTTTAACGCTAACGAAGTTCAATTTCTAAGATACGTCATTGGTTCAAGTGATTTGGGCATTAACTCTTGTGGCGGAGATAATTTTTCAGACTGCGCCATGAATAACCCCGCATGCCCTTAGGAGAGAAGTGTTTGTTTATTTATTAAGTCTCATTTTAACCTCTCAACATAGCCAAGCAGCCGATATCGGTTTATCAGTTCGCGCCCTTGGAATGGGGAACGCCTATACAGCGGTGGTTAATAATGGCGACTCTATTTTTTATAATCCCGCAGGGCTTGCTAAAATGAAGGGTTTGCGTTGGACAATTCTAGATCCAACTATTGGTGTGAACACCATTGATTCTTACCAAGATTATTTAGATATTATTGAGGACTCAAGTGACCTGAATGCGATTGTTAATGAACTTTACGGCGAAGATATTTCAATCTATACGGGAGCCAAAAGCTTACTGTCCATCGGTGGATTTTCTTTTGGAGCATACGGTGTGGCAGATGGTAATTTTTTAGTCAATAATCCTGTCTATCCCAACATCGATGCACGTTATCGCCTGGATTATGGTTTTGTTGCAGGGTGGGGTTTAGAGCTTTTGCCCGAAATGCTTAATATTGGTTTTCAAACTCGTCGCATCACCCGCTCAGGTGGTGAAGTCCCCATTGGTGTATCATCCATCGCCACACTGAACTCTCAAGCCATTCAAGATGAACTGAATCGCTCGGGTATTGGTTACGCATTTGATTGGGGCGCAACACTCACATTTCCTGGGGCTCTTAAACCCACATTGGCTTTCACTTGGCGTGATATGGGTAACACTTCGTTTAAACCAACAGGCTCGGCCTTAGCACCTAATTCTGTGCAGCAAGAACAAATTATTGGTCTGGGGATTAACTACGAAACATTGCTCATGGATATAAGACCAACCCTTGATTTTCGTTATCTCAATCAGTCGGGAATGCAGCTGGGTAAAAAAATAAATATGGGATTAGAAATCAGTTGGCCCCTTCTTGATGTGCGTGCGGGATTTCACCAAGGCTATTACACATTAGGTGCTAGTTTTGATCTGTGGATGTTTCGTATCGATGCCGCCACTTACGGAGTGGAGCTGGGTGAGTACCCTGGTCAATTAGAAGATCGTCGTTATATGGTGCAATTCACCTTTGAGCTGGGATTTGATTTTGGTAGTTTATCTTTCTTTCAGTTCGAGCGCCCCAGTGTTAAAAATCATTCAAGAAAATTAAGACGCTAATCTTTATTGCATCCCTTTGAAGCAAACTGGCGAAATCATTTAAGTGATGAAATGCATTTAAATCTTGTGTTAGGGTCAACTTATGCTGACCTGCCATTTGATTTCACAACCTGATCTAAAAGCTAAGATTTTTCAAGATTTTATGAAAAACGAAGCTCAGTGGATTGTGAACGATCTTGAAACTAAATTTTCGTTACAGTCTTTGGTACGCAGTCATAATAAAAAAAATATTAATACAGATCAGTCCATCAGCTATTTAATGGGTGAGCCCGTTCTGCGTGCCAGTGAGCTTTGGCAAAAGTTACTTCATAAAGTGGATCCTGATTGGCAGGTGCTCTCTTCACAGTTTGCCCAGTACCTGGTTGAAAAATGGATTCAAGAAATTTTAGCGCAAAAAAAACTTAAAATCTCAGCCAAAGATTTTAAAAAAGCCTTTCAAACCATGGGACAAATCTTACCTCTCTTAAGCCACTTTCAGGGATCTGAAGCTTTAGAAGAATGGTTTCAAGAAAATAGCGAAGCCCAGGAGCGTTGGTTTGATTGGTATTTTTTAGGGCGAGAGCTTTGGGATAAATTTTATCAAAAAAAGATGATTCCCCAAGAGTGGATGAAAGCTGTATTGATCAACGAATCTTTTGATTCGTTGACGGCAAAGCACTATGTGTTTGACCTTGGTTTTGATATCGATGATGTGGAGATCGAACTCATTATTAATATTTCTCGACTTTGTGATGTTGAAGTCCTTTTACCCAACAGTGATTCGGCCAAAGAGGCCTATGATTCGTTATTACAGATTTCTCAGCAAAAAAATTATCAAGCTGAGCCTATCAATATTGTTAAGACCTATAAAAAACTACCCACCATGCTTTCTGAAGTCAAAGAGGCGGTGAGCACCACTAGAAAATGGATTGATAGTGGTATTGATCCAAGATCCATTGCCATTGTGTCGCCGGTGATCGAAAACTATTGGCCCACCTTGAGTGAATATCTGATGGTCGAAGGTGTCTCCTTTGACAAAAGTATTTTAGCCCCGCTCTCACAGATCGAATTTTACCAAAATTGGCTTTCAAAAATGCGCCTCTCTCTGAACGAAGGTGATGGGCTTGATGGCGAGCAGATTTTATTTTCTGAAGAAGAAGTGCCTGCACTTAATTTTACAAATTATCAGTCTTCGTTTCAAAATATCTATGACATCAATGACTTTAAACGAGCCAAAGAACTTAAAAAACATATTCCTGATCCGGTCGAGAAAGCTCAGTACTTATCCTTTCAAGAATTTATCAATTGGTCTTTGCAGTTAGCCCCAAAAAAAGAGTGGGCGTTATTCAGCGAGCTCTTTCAAAATTTTGATGATATTCACTTCGCAAAAGAAAAGCTGACAAGAATCCGCTGGTTCGAGTTTTTTGAAACCTATCTGGCTAGGTCCGAAAAAAAGATTATTCAAGCCGACTCAAGCGGCATCCATGTGCTTTCTGTGACGGCCGCTTTAGGGCGTCCACTGAAAAGAATCTTTATGCTAGGTCTTTCTGAAAATAACCTTATAGAAAACCAAAACACCTCGCTTCATTGGCGGGATATAGAATCCATAAAGCTTAACTTTGGTTTTAGCCTCTCCCATGCCGATCGCATGAAGATGATTGATAGACTTTATTGGTTAGAAAGTAAGAACCTTGATGAATTGATTTTAACCCACTCTGAAGCCCATTTCTCAGGCCGATTTCAGGCACCTTCTCTTTTTTGGCTGAAAGGCGCTATTGAAGAGGGTCAAAGTTTAGAACTTTCTTCTCCTACGCCCACCCGTTGGGATGAGTTAATAAAAAGTGAACCTGTTAAAGACATACCCCTTGTGAGTGACGAGCATCTAAGACGTGAAAACGCTATTCAAAGGGATCTTGGGCTGAGCGATGAAAAAGAGTTTTTACCAAAGGCTTTAAGCCTTTCTGCATCGTCGCTCGAAGAGTATTTTAAATGTCCCTTTCGTTTTTATGCCCAAAAGAGTCTTCATCTGACCAATCTTCCCTCTCTGGATTTAGATGTGGATCGAATGACCCGTGGAAAACTGATCCATAAAATCTGCGAAATCATTTTAAATCAAAATAAACTGATTTTAACCGATGACGAGATCAATGAACTTTTAGAAGAAAGCCGAAAGCAAATCGAGATGGAAGTTTATAACGATTCTCTTTGGCAATTTGTAAAACCCTATTATCTAAAAATGACCCAACTCTTTTTAGAAGAAGAAAGACAGTGGCGCATAAAATACCCACACACCTATCCCTTTGATCAAGAGGCCGAGCTTAAAACCAATATCTTATTAGAAGATGGTGAACTGACCTTTTCTGCACAAAATGGAATACCCTTTCGCGGTTACATTGACCGGATCGATACAAATAATGATGGCCTCTTTGCCATAGTTGATTATAAAAGCAGTGGTAATAGCCTGCACCAATATACCTCGTGGATTAAAAACGGCCACTTTCAACTTTTGCTTTACTCTTTAGCTTTGATGGAAGGGGCTTTAGGAGGAGAGAAGAAAGAAGTGGCCAGTGCTTCTTACTTTGTGATGAATAAGTTTGAGAGAAATCAGGGTTTTTTTATCAACGATGCTGACCCACTTTTTGTGAGCAGTAAAAAAACAACTCGCCTCGATCGAGATCAGCTGCTTTCTGAATTTAAAAAATCCATCACTGAAATTATATCAGCGATCCAAGAGGGGCAAATGAGCCCAAAACCCAAGGATGATCTCGTTTGTCAAACCTGCCAATGGAACAAAATATGTCGATACCCCAAACTCAACCACTAAAGAAGTTTGTTCGCGCTGGTGCTGGTGCGGGTAAAACATATAACCTCACCCGCGAAGTCATTCGTTTTGCCGAAGATTATCACTTGCAACATCAAAAGTGGCCCAGGGTTGTTTTAACCACTTTTACTCGAAAAGCCACCCAAGAACTTAAAGAAAGAATGTTAATCTATTGTTTGCAAGAAAAACAAACTGCATTAGAGTTTGTACAGTCTTCAAGCTTTCTGACCGTGACCACGATGCACGGCCTTTTAAGCCTTTTTTTAAAACGTTATGGTCATGGTCTTGGGTTATCATCCAGCTTTAAAATTATCGAAGCTAACAAAAGTGATTTTTGGCGCAAACAGATTTTAAAAGACATGATCGCAAGTCAAGATTATCCCAAAAGCCTTGAGCGTTTTGAAATCTCAAAAGTTCTCAAACATCTTAAAAGCTTTGAGAAAGTATTTTGGCATGGTCAATTTCGCCCAGCCGAAGTTGATGACCTAGAGACTCTGATTAAAGAAAACTGTAAGCAACTGGCGGACGATATTTCAAAACTTGTTTCTCAAGGTGAGTCTGAGGTCCAAGGTGATCAGTGGCCCCGTTATTTTGATTATCTTAGGGATACCGTTACAGTTTTAATCACTGACCACCCGTGGAAGTTAAAAAGAGAATTCTTACGCAGCATTGAATCTGTCAAAAAACCAGTGAAGTCTAAAAAGAATTCGCCTCTGACTGAAGATACAGCTGATGCTTTAAAGAAGTGTCTCGACAAAGTTAAACAATATTCTGAAGACGAAGCCTATGATCCTGATCTTTGGATGGGGTCAGTCGAATTATTGAAAGACTTTGATCAATTTTCAAAATCTTTTTTGACACTTCTCGCGCAGAAAAAAATCGATGAAGCAAGCCTTGAACCTGATGATTTAGAATTCTTTTCTTTAAGCTTACAACAAAAAAGACAGGATCTGACCGATCAATTCGCTAGCGACTTTGAAGCCTGGTTTATTGACGAATTTCAAGACACAAGCCCCTTACAGATCAAACTTCTGAATCAGTTTATGAAAAATCAGTCCAGCTACCTTGTGGGTGATCCCCAGCAATCGATCTACTTATTTCGCGGTTCACGCAGTGAAGTCTTTTTTGATAAAAATAAAGAAATGATCGAGCAGGGGGCTGAAGTCATAGAGCTGATCGATAATTATCGATCCACCGATCATTTATTAGAATTCATCAATCATTTTTTCGAATTTAGGGGAAGTCATTTCTCTAAAATGAAACCAACCATTAAAAATCAGTCGCAATTAAAACCTGTTGTCATGACCCATGTTCTTAATAAGGGTAAAGAATTTGAATCAGCCCTTTTGTCCCAACAAATCTCCGAACTGTTAAAAAGTGGGGTCAGCCCCAAAGACATTTGTATTTTGACTCGCACTCACACTGACCTTGAGTTTTTAGAAAAGAACTTAAGTCGTTTAGGTTTCCCAGTCTTATCCCATTCGTCATCCCAGTTTTATAAACGAAGAGAAATTTTAGATGCTATTTCGCTTCTGACTCTTTTGATCAATCCATGGGATGATCATAATCTTATAATGCTCATGCGAAGCCCATGGCTGGGTTTAAGTGATGCTTTAATCCTGGAAATTATCGGAGAGAACAAAAAAAATTACTGGCCGCTGTTTAAAAAATATTTTTCTACACTCTCTAAAGACACTGCCGGTCAATACCTGTTAGAAGCTTTTGAGCTTAAAGAATTTTATGGCATCGGTTGGGTTTTTAGAAAATCCCTACTTCGCTTGGGCCTTCTCGATTACACCCATCGCATTGATCCCACCGGACGACGTGAGGCCAACCTTTGGAAACTGATTAACTTGGTCGAGAAAACCTCGCGCGAGCCTGGTGGAAGTTTATTAGAACTGGCTCGATCGGGTGCCCAGTCTTTTGAGCTTGAGGACCTAGGGGATTCTGGGGACGCCAGTGCACCGGTAGAGCCTAATAAAATCAACTTGATGACTATCCATGCTTCTAAGGGTTTACAATTTAGTTATGTCTTTATTCCTTTCTTACATAAAAAACCTCAAGAGACCACTTACCAAGATTTTTGCTCGATTGATAAAAAAAGTCTCTGGTCCATGCGTCTACCCTTAGGAGTTAAGGGTCAGTTTATTGGAAGTGTTTTTGAAGAGCATTATAAAACAGAAATGCAAACACGCGAAAGCGAAGAGTCTGAACGAGTCCTTTACGTCGCCATGACCCGCGCTAAAGAGGGACTATATCTGTCATGGACAGGTGAGCCCGAAAAAAGATCATGGGGCCTGATGATTGATCAATTTAATTTTAATCATAAAAACCACGCCCGAGTTGAATTTTCGTCGATCAACGATTGTGAGGAAGTCACTTATAACGATGATTCAATAAAAACTATAATCAGAGAGCCAAGCCTAACACCACTGAATCGCTTTAGACTGAGCGATAAAAGGCCCGTAAAATCCCAAGAGTTTATAAAAGATTTTGAATCCTTAGAAAAGCGCGAAGCCCAAAGACAAAAAGGGGTATTGCTTCATCGCCTCTTTGAAACTTTAAAAGATCACAGCGAGGAGCGAGTCAAAAATCTAGCTCTCCTTTGGCTACCCCAGCATCAAGAAGATGTTTTAAAAGGCCTAGATTACGTCACCCATCATCCAGAGATTCCACTGCTTGAAATCATACGAGCTGGCGAAGTCGAATGGGCTTATCAAATTGAAGATGCAGATTCTGTTAAAGAGGGTCGAATTGATCTTTGGGGTATTTATAACGATTGTTTGTGGATAGTCGATTATAAAACTGGCTCTCCCAGTCATGTTGATCGCGCCAGAGAGCAGTTGAATGATTATGAATCTGCACTTAGAAAGCTACTCAACTGGGATAAAGAAGTTAAAAAAGTGGCCCTTTATCCCTTTTCTCAAAAGACCTTTGTTAATTAAAAATTATAATTTTTAATTTTTTTTTAGGAACATTTTCTGAGAATTTTATAACTTAAAGTTAGTAGGTATTTTTGTGACATTTTATTTTTGAATTAAGTCATTCTCTACTGTTAAGGACTAGAGGCTAAGCAAGGCAGACCATAAATGTAAGTGCTGCTGCCAATTCTTGCGTGACTCAGTGGTCTTAAGGTTGTCAGGTAAGGTAAAAGATCCGTGCTACCGGTCTGTGAATTATAAATTGAGCGCAATAAAAAACCGACCTTGTTTTCAAAGTCGGTTTAGGTCTTTGTTAATTGTTTCTATTATTTTGTAATGGCATCCATTTCAATATTAATTTCACCTAAAACTTCACCTTCATCACTCCAGTAAGAACCTGTAGCACGAATCATTAAAGTCTTTGAATCTGCTCTGATTATCTCAAGTCTATCAAGACGACCTTGAACTTTTTCTGGGAAGCTTCGGGCTTGGATATTCTCTAAGAAAAGGGGAGCAATTTCTTTTTCGCTGGCTGCACCTAGATCGATATTAAAATTTAAAAAACCATAATCGGGTGTGCCATGTTGATTGTTTCCTTTATCCACTAGGACTTGGACATTAAGATAAGTGTCCACTCTTTTTTCGCCCCCGGTTTTTTGGTAAGATGAAAGTGTGACTTGATCATTTTTAAGATCTGTTTCAGCTATTTGGCCAGCAAAATTCATTTGTTTTTCTGGGCCTCTGTAAAGATTAGATTGTTTGCTTTCTGAATAATTCCAAAGTCGCACAACTCCGTCGTCCATCATAATACCGGCATTCAGCACTGGGGTTAAAAACATCATCCCAACAAAAGTGAGCGTTTGAGTCAGTGTATATAGTTTCATTTTGTTCTCCTTTATTCAGTCTTTATGACTGATTTGTGAGACTGTTGTAACCTTAAGAGGTAGAGTGGCCAATGAACTTGGGCTATCAGTTAATGTTTCATAATGTTGCGTATTTTAGGGCTCATTTCTCATTGAGGCGTGAATGAGGAGAGGTGGCCAAGAATAGTAAAAACTTTGCCGTGAGTTCGGGCTGTTGGGGGCCAGATAAATTGACGAATAAATCATAACCAAGGCCATTGATGCTATTTATTTTTAATTGTGGCATTTGATTTTGTACGGTTATTTGTAAGAACTCGGCCCACCTGATATGGATCAATCTTTCAAGCTTATTGAACTCTGTTGAGGACATGCTGCCGACATTTTTACCTCGAAGGGTGATTTGGGCGGTGGATTTTTCACTGGTCGAATTCAATCTCTTTTCAAGGACAAGCCGACCATGAATAATTTCAGAATCTATTTGAAGCAGCGGTATGGACTTGCCCTCGGTGTAGAAGCCGTCAGAGAGAGAGTATTTATTAAATTCAAATCCAATATCTTGAATATTTTTATTTAATGAAAAAAGCTCTGGGAAGGCACTTATAAAAAAAACGATTTCTTTAAAGTTCGTGTCAGTCCTTAAGTGACCCTCTTGAATAAGGGCTTCTCTGACTAAATGTTCACGCATCAAGATTCTGTAGAGCCAGCGAATTTCAAAGTCTGGTATGAGCTCAAAAAAAAGATTTGGTTTTCCATCATTGCCCGAACGCCGGGGTGTAAAATTAAAAGGTGAAGCTAAACCTTGTTCACGGAGTCTTGCAAAGGTGAAGTACCTTTGTGGTTTGTCCAAATCAAAAGTCGATGCTATTTCTTTAAATTTTTGAATATAAATATATTCTTTTAAATTAATAATATCTTTGGGTGCAGACTCTTCAAACATCTCAAAGTATCTTAGTAAAATTTCAATTTTCAATCCTTCGGGTGTTTTTTCAATACCAAATGAGTTTTGTAATCTAAATCCTTTCACGATCCAAAGAAGAAAGCTTTTATCAATGATGGAGGGTGAAAAATTGCTGAACAAAATATACGACATAAAATTTGCCTCTTCTTCTTGGCGCTTGCCGTGCAATTCTAAAAGCTGAGCGATTTCAGAAGCTTTGGCTTGACGGAGTTGAAGATTTCCAATGAGGGTTTGATATTTCCGACTGGAAAAAGTATTAAAATTTTGTGATCGAATGACTACAAGTTGTCTTTCTGTCATCAGAAAGGGGTCAGAAAAAACATCATGATCGGATTTAAAAATATCTGAGCAACGATCAGCAGGCCAACAGAAGTGAGGTACGAAAAAAAATATAAAACCAATCAGAAAACTTTTTTGAATTCGCACATTGGTTGAAGTATCACTGTATAAGAATAATTTCTAGGCAGGGTGCGCCCTAGTTAGAATATATAATAAGCCCTCATCATTGAATATAGAGTTGAGTCACTTTTTTTTGAGTGTTCATCTGAAAAAGTTAAACTTTCTCTATGTCTCCATTTAAATTTAAATTAAAGCTGTTCAGCCGCTTTGAATCCCAGTGGTGCAGCATATGCAAAAGGCTCACTACCAAAGTTTGCTTTTATAGTCGCGTTTGAATTGCCTGAGCCCATAAAAAGTGGAGAATATCTAAATCCACTTTGTATGATGCTCGATTGCTGAAGAACTCCGTTCACATAGAAATGCACCATAAGACCAATTTGATCGACGGCAACACCGATCACGTCTCCCTGTCTAAGACTCACTCCACCGGGGTTATTGTTGTAAGCACCATTTTCGTGTTTAGAGACAGATCCATTAAAGTCATAGCCATAGGTGGCAGTGCCGGTATCACCATTTAATGGTACTCGTCCCACGGTCGAAGCAATCCCTACTCGTTGTCTGTTGCTTGATATTATAGTGACGACGGTCGTCTCAAAGTACCATCTGTCTTGTTCTCTAAAAAAATTGGCATAGGCCGCTGCACTGCCGGCGCCTGCCCCATCATCTTTAGTGATGGTGACTCCATCTGTGTCGATTGTAATGAACTGCGCGGCTGATTCAGTAGCACTCCAAACCAATCTCTGCTTTGTACCTCGAGGATTTTGGTCCACCGGTTCAAAACTCACAGATGGTGGATATCGAAAAGGCAGAGTTCCAAAATTCGCAATCACAGTTCCGTTTGAATTATTTGGAGAATGAAAAAGTGGAGAATACATTTTATTGGCTATAATAGTTTGTGTTCTGACTAATGTTCCATTGACAAAAAACTGAGCTTGCTGAGAGTTGAGATCAAATAACACACCAATGGTGTCTCCCATTTTCAAAGGAGTCGTTGCCGGTGAGTTTGTATAAATACCGTTTTCAGATACAGAAAAGCTTCCATCAAAATCAACTCCGTAAGAAGCGGCGGCAGTGGTTCCGCCGTCAGGGAGCCGACCATCCGATGATGCTATACCAATACGATGTCTTTGTGTGGTTGAAAGGATGCGATAAATTGTTGCTTCATAAAACCATACACCTTGGTTTTGTGAAAAGTTAGCGTAAATCGATCGCGATAGAACTTCGTCCAAATCATCTTTCGTGGCAATGAGTCCGTCTTCAGAGACAGAAATATGAGTACGATTAGGCTCACTATTCCAACGAACATTAAGAAGAGTGGTGGGCTCTTCCGGTACGACGGGCGGATCTTCCAGAGGATTATCTACAATTGGCAGCGTCGATCTTTGAGCCGCAGACTCCATAGTAGAACCACAATTTTGAAAGATCAGAATGGATGAAAGAGTAAGGGCAATAAAAACAGTAATGGATTTCATTTTGACCCCCAAGAGTCATAAAATCGATTTAAAAACAGGTCACTCTTAAATTATTAACCTGCCATTTTTTTGAAGTTTTCTCATGCCTCTACAATGCATGAAATAGACCATACAATAACCTAATTAAAGATGATCAGAATTCAAAATTTTGAAAGTAAATCAACTCTTTAGTAATATCTCAAAATGAAACTCCGTTCATAATTTCAAACTAATGTCAGGATATTGACAATGAGAGGCTATGATTTCACGAAGCAAATCTAACTTAAATCTGACATTATTTTATATATTAGTGAGACTTTTTGATTAAAGAGTTTATGTTTATGACCTATTACTTAAAAAAATAAACATTGGCTTTGTTATTTAAAAAGAAACTTCTCTTCGCCCAAGGGGGCCAGTGATAATAAGACTGAGTTTTGAGTTTTCAATCTCAGCTGTTGGAACTGGAAACTCTAGGTAATAAGGTGTGGCCCAACGTGAATGGTAGGGGATAAGCGCTTGGGCTTCGCTAAAGTTAAAGTTAGCTTTTATGGCTTGACCCTCGTAGCGTTTGCCGTCGGCAACAAGGTAGATTTTCCAGATTGAAGTTGATGTGGCTAAATTGTCGTCTTTTCTGTCGGATGTAAAAAAGCTGAGCCAAAGTTTTGTTTTGGTTTCAAGTTCTTGCATGCGTTCTTGAAGTTTTTCTTCGTTCTCTTGGGGGCCCCATTCGTAATAAAGTTTAAGACGATCGTGGATGGTGCGAGAGATATCAGTGTTGAGTACTGTGGCCTTGAATTCAAACTGGTGATAAAGACCAGAGAACTGTTTGTCGCCAGCGCTGTTTTTCTCAATTTTTTCTATGTATTCTTCGCGACCCTTTGAGTGGGGGTAAGTGGTGCAAGAGAGAATGGAAAGCAAGACTACAAAAGAGATCAGTATTTTCATGATTTATATTGTCCTAAATAGTTGATTAAATCGTCAATGCTTTCTTGTTTATTAAGATCATTATAGACTTCGTGAAAGCTGTCTTCATAGATTTTAAGGGTTTTCGGGCTACTTATTTTTTTAAACAGATCAAGACCAGCTTGTGGGTCCACCAGTCGATCTTTACCAGAGATTTGAAAGAAGACAGGAACCTTCAGTTGTGAAATGTTTTCTTTGACCTCGGTCATTGCGTCTTTCATCCCTAAGAAGAGAGGGGCTGAAACCTTGGTGTGTCTGAGCGGGTCTTTGTTATACACATCCATCATCTTTGGATCGCGACTGAGAAGTTCGTAACGGATTTCGTTGTTCATGGTGAGGGTCGGCCAAAGATTATTCAGCCATAAAGAGGCCATCTCTTTGACTTTAGGAACAGCCATAGCTAGCCCTAAGGCAGGGTTACTAAAGATGGCAGATGTCACATGGGAGGGATCAGAGCTACAAAGATTTTGTAATGTTAAAAGTCCACCCATAGAGTGTGAAAGAAGATGAAAGTTATGGGTCGGTAGAGTTTCGTTTTCTTTAATTTTAGAGATTAATCTTTTTTGATCACGGCTGAAGTCAGTAAAAGACTCGACATAACCCCTTTTGCCTTGTGATTGACCATGACCTTGTAAATCCCAACCATAAACAAACCAACCTTGATCTGCGAGCGCTTTGGCAACGTGATCGTAACAAAGGGTGTGTTCTGAGATTCCGTGGTTGATCAGGACGCAGCCAACAGGTTTTAGTTTTGGATTAGACCAGCTTTGTAAAAAAAGTTTAGGCAGTAAAGGGTCTTCGATAAAATATTCACGGATCTCATAGCTGTTCATTTGAATAATATATAGGTTAAAGACTCATGGGGCAAGATTTTGCTGATAGCCCGAAAGTGTCCCGTTGCATTTGTAAAGACAGCTTGTTAATGATCACAAATGACTTACTTTATAAACACACTGATTTCTGTGATCGCCCTTCAACACCTTGGATTCTTATGTCTAGAAATGTTTTTTTGGACCCAACCCCTGGGACAAAAAATATTTAGAATCACCCCTGAATTTGCCCAGCAGTCGGCCGCTTTGGCCTCGAACCAAGGTTTATATAATGGTTTTTTAGCGGCAGGCCTTGTGTGGTCACTTTTAGCCACTGATATCAATATGGGTTTTCAACTTAAAGTCTTTTTTTTAGCTTGTGTCTTTGTCGCAGGTCTTTTTGGTGGTTGGTCTGTGAGCCCCATGATTTGGTATGTGCAGGCCATGCCCGCACTGATCACTATGATTTTAACTTTGATGTTTTTAAAAGTTTAACTGAAAAAATAATCCCGAGCTTGTAATAGAAGCCACACCGCAAGGGAGCTGGCAATAAAATCTCAAAAGAACTGTTTCATTTCTATTTGTGGTAA
>CAYMBT010000041.1:0-5697 GCA_964388755.1 uncultured Pseudobdellovibrionaceae bacterium
AAAGGGAATTGGTAGCTTAGTTCTCTAGATTCAGTGCAGTACAAAAAGGGACTTGGTACCTTTTAAAAGAGAATTGGTTCTAGACCTTGTTTTTTTATCGGTGACGAAAAAATCTTATAATTACTATAATGGAAACCAATGAACTGAGGTGGATTATTATTTTTGGTTTTATTTAGTCCACATTCAAAACTTCTTTTTTAGAGGTGTATAATGTTACAAACTTGGGAATGGGAAGGCATTCAGTGCCAATCGTCAAACAAAAAACAAACTGAACTTTTTTGGTCTTTTGAAGCTCTTAAATTGATTCTTGAGACACAAAATCATTGGCAGAATGTTAAAGTGGGGCTTGAACAAAAAGGCATTTTGAAGCTCAGTCGCGAGCGTCTTAAACACATAAGCACTCTGCTTGAAGAACAAATTCTTATCTATCAAACTCTTCTTAAACCTTTTCGCTGGCAAAGTGTCGATCAAAATCATTTTTTAAGTTATCTCAGCCAGCGGCCGGGCTCAAGTTTTTTGGCGCAAAATTTTGATAATCTTTTTCGCGACTGGAGCTGGGGTGACCATGAAAATAAAACCTCATTGGACATGGTCAATCAATCTTTGAATGGTCAAAAGCTTGAGGGTGATCTGTTAGTACTCGGTGCTGGTGCCGGAAGGCTTGCCTATGATCTTCATCGTCTTCATGGACTTCATAAAACCATACTTGTGGATTACAATCCCATGCTCAGTTTGCTTTCAAAAAAAATAATTTCAGGGGATGATTTAAGCCTGATTGAATTTCCGATTGTTCCCTCTCATGCCACTGATTTTGCCCTTAAAAGAAATTTAAAAGCACCACACCCACTTAAAGACGGTATTGAGTGGGTGACTTTAGATCTTAAAGATCCTCATATCTCGCTTCCCCAAGTCAAAAACCTTTTAACTCCGTGGTTGATTGATGTGATTGATGTTGATTTTAAATCGCTGGTTAAAAAAATAAATTCTCTGATGACCATGGGTGGTACTTGGATCAACTTTGGACCTTTGGGTTTTAATAATCCTCAACTCAGTGATTATTACTCTTACGAAGAAGTGATTCACTTGATTGAACGATCAGGATTTAAAATTCAAAATACTGAATACAAACGCATACCTTATTTGCAGTCTCCAGCCAGCAACAGTCATCGATTTGAAAAAGTACTTTGCATCACTGCCCAAAAAATAGAGGACATGGAACCTGAAATTTATCTTCAAGATAAAAACCTTTTACCCTGGCAAAAGGATTGGGACGAGCCCCTACAGATCCCCATTCAACAAATGGGGCTTGAAAAAGGTTTTGAACTCAATGCTAAAATCTGCGGATTTCTAAAAGAAAACTTAAGTTTCAATCAACTGACAGACAAACTTCTTAAAGAGCTCCCTATCCCCAAAGATCAACTGCAATTGATGCTCGAGGAGATTCTAAAGAATATCCACTACCAATCACTGGCTAACCCCTTAGATCATCCCTAAAATCAAAGATTGCGACGGTACTGACCGCCCACTTCAAAAAGAGCCTGGGTCATCTGATGGAGCGAGCAATGTCGAGCCGCACTCATAAGAGCCGCAAAAATATTCTCGCCAGCAAGGGCTGTGGCTTTTAAATTCTCAAGCTCTTTAAGGGTTTTTTGCTCATTGTCTTTTTTAAAGGTCATTAGATTTTTAAGCTGACTGGCTTTTTCTTCTTCAGAGGCTCTGGCCAGTTCAATTTTTGGTGGCTCGTAATTATCGCCCAAAGTTTTTGGATCAATAAATTGGTTCACCCCAACAATCGGTAATTCGCCAGAGTGTTTAAGATGCTCGTAATGCATAGACTCTTCTTGAATCTTACCTCTTTGGTACTGGGTTTCCATGGCACCAAGAACACCGCCCCTTTCACTGATACTTAAAAATTCATTGAGTATGGCTTCTTCGACAAGTTCTGTGAGTTCAGTCATAAAATAAGAGCCTTGATTGGGGTTTTCGTTTTTAGCCACCCCAAACTCTTTATTAATAATCATCTGTATGGCCATGGCTCGACGAACAGATTCTTCGGTCGGAGTGGTTATAGCCTCATCATAGGCATTGGTATGAAGAGAGTTACAATTATCATAAATAGCCAGGAGTGCCTGAAGCGTTGTCCTGATGTCATTAAAATCAATCTCTTGGGCATGAAGAGAGCGGCCCGAAGTTTGGATATGGTATTTTAATTTCTGTGAACGAGGGTCTGCTTTATACAGATCACGCATGGCAATCGCCCAAATACGGCGGGCCACACGTCCTATGACCGAATACTCGGGATCCATACCGTTACTAAAAAAGAAAGATAAATTGGGTGCAAAATCATCAACCTTCATTCCGCGCGCTAAATAATACTCAACATAAGTAAAAGCATTACTTAAAGTAAAAGCCACTTGGCTTATGGGATTCGCCCCCGCCTCTGCAATATGGTAGCCCGAAATACTCACTGAATAAAAATTCTGAATCTGGTGCTGATTAAAATACTCTTGAATATCACCCATCATTTTAAGAGCAAAATCGATAGAGAATATACAAGTGTTCTGACCTTGATCTTCTTTAAGAATATCAGCTTGGACAGTTCCGCGAACCATTTGTAAAGCAAAAGCTTTTGTGGCTTGAAATTCATCGACCGTCAAAATTCGACCCAATTCTTTTTCTTTCTTTTCAACCATCTGATCGATGGCTGTATTAAAGAAAAAAGCGAGGATCATAGGTGCTGGGCCATTGATCGTCATACTGACAGAAGTTGAGGGCGAGCAAAGATCAAAACCATCATAAAGCTTTTTCATATCCGTCAGCGTACAAATGCTGACACCACTCTCTCCCACCTTACCGTAAATGTCGGGTCTGGTGTGAGGATCAAATCCATAGAGCGTTACGCTATCAAATGCAGTAGAAAGCCTTTTGGCCGGCGCATCTTTAGAAAGATAATGAAATCTTTTATTGGTTCTCTCTGGAGTGCCTTCGCCGGCAAACATCCGTGTAGGATCTTCGCCCACTCTTTTTAACGGAAAGACTCCGGCTGTGTATGGAAATTCCCCAGGGACATTTTCAGAACGTAAAAACTTTAAACGATCGCCCCAGTCGGTATAGCTAGGAACACTCACCCGAGGAATAGAAAGTCCGCTCAGGGATTTTTGATAAAGGGGCTGACTGATCACCTTATCACGCACTTTATAACTGTAGGTTTCAGTTTTATAAGTTTTAATCAGATCATCCCAACCTTCTAGAACCTTAAGATCATCGGGTGAAAGACCTTTTTTAAGTTCACTTTCAAGATTTTGATCCATAGGGGTTATATCTTTAAGACGATAATAACTTCCTAAAAGAGAAGCCTTTTTTGCTTTGTCTAAAGTGTCTTTTTTATAACGACGAAGGGTGGCCACAATTTCTGCCAAATAGTTTTGACGATCCGCCGGGATAATACTTTGTTTTTGTGCGCCACGAACCTTATCTCGAACTTGATTGTGGATCTTCCAGTCACGTTTTAAATCTTTTAGTGTCAGCTCATCAGAAATGGCAAAGAAAAGATCATTGACTCCATGATCATTGAATTGGGCCGCTTGAGTTAAAAATACTGGTAAAGTATTGTCTTGAGCCTCAAAAATTTTACGAGATCTTTTAAATTGTTTTCTTACGTCACGTAAAGCATCCAGCGACCCTCGATGGTCGGCCTTATTAATAGCAATGAAGTTTGCAAAATCGATCATGTCTATTTTTTCAAGCTGAGACTGGGCACCAAATTCAGAAGTCATGACGTAAAGGCTTAAGTCTGACACTTCGGTGATTGCAACGCTGGCCTGACCGATCCCAGAAGTTTCGGCGATGATCAAATCAAAGTCGTAGTTTTTTAAAAAATTCAGAATTCCTGATAAACTCGTGGCTACTTCGCTCCCAGAACCCCTTGAAGCTATAGATCGCATATACACATTGGGCCGAGAGAGGGAATTCATACGAATTCGGTCGCCAAGTAAAGATCCACCGGTTTTCTTTTTTGAGGGATCCACACAAACGGCTGCTAATTTAAAGTCAGGATAGAGATTGAGAAATCTTTGGATGAGTTCATCCACAAGGCTGGATTTACCGGCACCACCAGTGCCCGTAACGCCGAGAACGATGGGTTTATTTTGACCTTTAAAAGTATCAAGGCTCTGTAAAACTTTATCAGTCAGGTTCTGATTTTGATCGATGGCATCAATGGCAATACCAAGGCTACGATGGGGGATCTCTTCGCGGCCACTCAGTTTTTGGTTAAAGTCATTTTGAGTTTTAATTTTTTCTTGGAGAGAGAAATCACAACTTGAAATGATCAGATCGATCATCCCTTGCAGCCCCATTTTTCGGCCATCTTCCGGGTGAAAAATAAAATCTATGCCATAAGCCTCAAGCGCTCTTTTTTCTTCGTGGATAATGACTCCACCACCACCACCAAATATTTTAACGTAATCGGCCCCAGCTTCGCGCAAAAGATCTTTCATGTATTTAAAGTATTCCATATGCCCGCCCTGATAGGACGACAAACAAACCCCTTGGGCTCCTTCTTGTAAGGCCGCCGTAACCACTTCTAGCACACTTCGGTTATGGCCAAGATGAATCACTTCAGCCCCTGAATCTTGCAGTAAGCGCCTGATCATGTTGATACTGGCATCGTGGCCATCAAAGAGGCTTGCTGCGGTAACAATACGGATGGGATTTTTTAATTTATTCGACATTGGATATCCCTTAAAAAAATTGGTGGTTTTATTGTCCAGTAAACTGAGGCTTTCTTTTTTCAATGAAAGCAAGAGTTCCTTCTTTACAATCAGAGCTTTTAAAAAGCTTTGAAAAATTCTGTCTTTCAATTTGCATGGCATCTTCACTGGCCATACCATAAGTGGTTTCAATGGTATTTTTAATAGCTGCCACAGCCAGTGGTGCTCTTAAAGCTATGGTTTCTGCAATTTTTAATGTCTCTGGCAAAAGTTCTGCGCTTTCAAAAACTTTGTTCACTAACCCAATACGATAAGCTTCGTCAGCGTCAATCATATCTCCAGTAAAAGTCATTTGTTTGGCGACACCCTGGTTCACCCGACGAGCTAACCGAACAGAGCCCCCAAAACCGGGCATTAAGCCCAAGGTGCATTCAGGTAAACCCATGCGAGCATTTTTAGAGGCAAAAATAAAATCGCAGGCAAGGGCCAGTTCTAAACCGCCCCCTAATGCAAAACCGTTCACAGCAGCGATCACTGGTATCTGCATGTATTCCAGTCTCATAAACACTTCTTGACCCAACTGAGCAAATTCGTAAGAAGCCGAACTTGAAAGACCATTGATTTCTTTGATGTCAGCACCGGCAACAAATGCTTTTTCTCCGTCACCAGTGATCACTAAAGCTCGTAAAGAAATATCTTTTTCTATCTCATCAAAGCATTGACTGAGTTCTGTCAAAACTTGTGAACTTAAAGCATTAAGAGCTTGGGGCTTAGAGATTTTAATCAGCCCAATGTTTTTTAGTTTTTCGTATTTTACAAATTCCATGGCACCCTCTTTTTTTTGTCAGTATCAAAAACTGACATTGATGAATCAACGAAGTGAAATATTTTATTAATACTTATAAAAACCCCGTCCTGATTTTCGACCTAACCAACCGGCTTCAACGTACTTCACCAACAATGGACATGGACGATATTTTGTATC
>CAYMBT010000041.1:5707-15220 GCA_964388755.1 uncultured Pseudobdellovibrionaceae bacterium
GGATAGTATCAAGACCTATGAAGTCCGCCAACGTCAGTGGGCCCATGGGTTGATTGGTCCCAAGTTTCATAGCCGTATCTATGGCCTCCACATCAGCAATGCCTTCGTAAAGAGCAAATACAGCTTCGTTGATCATAGGCATAAGTATGCGGTTCACAATAAAGCCTGGCATATCACGCCCTTCGACAAACACTTTTCCCAGGCTTTCGGTGGCTTGACGAACAGTTTTAAAAGTTTCATCGGAAGTTTGTAAACCCCTGATACCCTCAACGAGAGTCATCAGTGGAACAGGATTCATAAAGTGCATTCCAGCCACTTGCTCTGGTCTTTTTGTGACACCTGCAATTTTTGTGATTGAAATGGATGATGTATTTGAACAAAGAAGGGCTTTCGCTGGAGCCACTTCATCCAGTTGGCGAAAAATTTTAAGTTTAAGATCGATGTTTTCAGTGGCTGCTTCAATAATAAAATCACAGCTCTTAAATATACTCATGTCGGTTGAAACTTGAATCTGTGAGAGAAGTTGTTTTTTCTGAGCCTCTGTCATTTTTTCTTTTTTCACCAATCGATCACAGCTTTGAGAAATGGTGGCTAAACCCTTTTCTAAAGCAGCCTCACTGATATCAACCATGACTACAGAAGTGCCTTGTTGGGCGAAAACCTGCGCGATTCCATTACCCATTTGACCCGCACCGACTACACCTAATTTTTCGATCGCCACTTTTGACCTCCTGTGGTTAAAAACTTGAAAGATATCTAGACCTTACGTTTTTAATTTAAAAAGCTTTGATAGACCATAAAAAACGACAATCACTCTTAAAAAGAAAAGACAAAACTGGTCTTGAACCTCAAAAAATGACACCCCACAATAGTATTATGGGTTTTATTCTGGTTATATTACTTCTCACTTCACAAATTCTTTCTGCTCAAGACAGACCGGTTTATTTAAAACCCAATAATCCGGCTCCGACTGGGCATTTTGATCTTAAACTTCTAGAGCGGCGTGCGCTGGCATACGATCAATTCGAGTGGCTTTGGGTGAGGGATTCCTTAGGCCACAATGGTTGGATGCTTAAATCATCGGCCCTATTGCCACTGGATTTTTCTAGGCAAGCCATTCTTGCTAAGGGTGAATCTGTTTATATGAGTCCTAAAGAGTACGAACTCCCTCAAAAAACTCTTGAGCAGTCACAGGTTGTGACCCTTGTTGAGAGATTCAGGGATTGGTACAAAGTGATTTACAAAAATAAGAATGCCAACGCACAAGGCTGGGTTCGGGATAGAACTTTAAGTCCCTACTCTAAAGATGGTGGATTCTTTTACTCAATGACAGACACCTATCTTCGCCAAGCTCCCCAAATGAAAGCTAAAATTTTAAAAAAAATTGATGCCGGTGTTCCTATTATCCCGCTGAATACCAAAGACTCTTGGGCGCTGGTGATTTTTAATGGTCAAAGAGGTTATATCCCCATGACCCAAATTAAATCCCGCATGGATATCGCCATTAAAGTGCGAACTGAAAAAGGTTACTTTAAACCCCATCCTGATCTTTACCAATCAGCGGTGTTAGAGATTTTTGCCAATCCCATTTGGGTGGGCACAGGGGCCTTCTCTGTTGAACTTAAAGAAAAGCCTGATATGGGTTCAAAAACAGTGGCCGTTGTTAAACCCTGGCAATCTTTAGCTCAGCAAGGCTACTCGATCAAGAAATGGGGAAAAAGTAAAATCCCACAATGGGGAGAACTTTGGTGGCCCGAATCCACCATAGAATCCAATGTAGAAATCATCAGAGATCGCTCGATCATCATGACAAAAATTAATAAATCTGAGATCTATCAAATTGAAAAAAGTCCGGTGGTTAAAGATTTACAATTCGCATCAGCTGTCCACGGCGTATACCGAAGTTTTGACGGAAGCAATTGGTACCCCTTAGCTTCTTTTAAAAATGCTCACCCCATTAAGGTGGCTAAAAACGGAACTCTGTTTGTGGGTGATCAAGTCAGTTTTGATCACGGAGAATCTTTTCAACATTTTATTCGCTGGGATAAAGTTTTTGAAACACTTCCCAGCCAAGAGCAACTCTCCAAGGGACCGGTTCAACTTCTTAACGTTGAACCCCATAGCGAAAACCCAAAGCAAGTGACCTTATCACTCAGAGTGGGGTCCAATAAGTATATGCAATTTTATACACCGGATTTTGGCAAAAACTGGCGCCTGAGATAATAAAAAAATTAATCTTCACCAAAAAGTCTAAGGCGAGCGGCTTTTTCTTGTCTTTTTTTGTACTCACTATGAGAGAGTGGTCCACGCATATTATTAAGATAGGTTTCATAACTCATGATTTGAACTTCAAAGGGATAAAAGAAATTAATTCTCTCTTTTTTGCCATTTTTTTCAACCATGGTGTGAATCAATTTTCTAGAAATAAATTTTATAAATTTATAGTCCGGATCAGTAAATACATTACTTTTACTATGATATTCAGCCCGATCTTTTTCTTGGATCAGTTTTTTATCCAGGATTTCACTAATGTCTTTGCTACTCATCTGAGAATTTTTGGCCCGCAGGGTGTCCATCACCTCAAGAAATAAATTGGTGGGATAAACCGAGTTCACCGATTCGTTAACGATGCAATGGGGGTAACTGAGAAGAGAATTATTAATCATAAAGCGAAGGACTTTAAAAATATCAAAAGTATTTTTAGTCACAAAGCGCACACCCACCCGATCTAGAATATTAAGTGCGACCAGATTTCTTTTCGCCAGTAATTTGATAATGGCACTGTTTTGATTCTTCAAAGGTTTAAATTCAAAATTATTAAGCCTGATTTTTTCGTGCTCGCTTTGCAAAAATATTGCCCCTTGAATTTGATCCTCAACCACAAAACTTTGTATGGGAGTTAAGATTTGCTCGCGAATCTCTTCAGAGAATACACTCGAAAGATCATTACTGAGGTGGGCTAAAACATGCATCACTTTTAAAGTGGCGCACGACCACTTTTGTAATTTAACAAAATCAGAATTTCGATCACTGGCAGCAACAAGCAGGTCACGGGCATCTTTAATATTATGTTTTTCAAAAAAATCTTTCAGGGGAATTTCGTCTTTATCGATAAATTTATCCTGCAAAAAAGAAATGGCTTGTCGATAATAAGAGTAAACAATTTTGGCATCTTCTGGATCATTTCCGTCATAGCCGTAAGATTTAATAAAGTCTTCGGCTTGCTCGCGATCTTTAACAGATAATCTTGGGGCATCAAGAACAGAGACCCCGCTGATCATTGTGTTTAAAGCTTGTCTGCGAAAATAAAGATTCTCTGACACTTGTTATCAGTGAAACTTGCGTTGGGTTTTAGCCATGTTTCTTAAGGGATTGGTCGGCTTAAAGCGCATCCCGTATTTTGTGGCATAGATTTCAAGGTCATCCACAATTTTAGCTGACCCAACTTTATCAGCCCAACGCAGAAGTCCCCCACGAAAAGGTGGAAAGCCTGTACCCATGATCATAGCAAGATCAAGATCAGACGCTGATCCCACCACATTTTCTTCGATCAGAACAAGGGCGGCTTCGTTCACCATATTATACATGGCGCGCCCAATGATCTCGTCTTCAGAGAGGGGATCAGTGGGGCTTGATAAACCCAAGGCCGAATAAACTGATTGATCCACTTGAGTCTTTCTGCCCTTTTCGTAGCTGTAAAAGCCTTTGCCGTTTTTTTGACCCAAACGATCTGTTTTTTCAAGTTTGAGTAAAATATCTGGCAATTGAATTCGTTCACCTAACGAGTCTTTAAAAATTTTTGAAACCTTCACACAAACATCAAGACCGACAGAGTCCATCAGTTCAAATGGGCCCATGGGCATTCCAAATGTTTTAACAAAAATTTTATCGACTTTTTCGATACTGGCACCTTCTTGTAAATAAAAGGCTGCTTCCATCATATAAGGGACAAGCAATCGGTTGACCAAAAAACCGGGTGCATCTTTAACAACAACCGGGATCTTACCCATTTTTTTAGCTAAGTTGTAAACAGTGGCTGTGGATTGATCACTTGTTTGTGGACCGCGAATCACTTCTACCAGTGGCATCATATGTACGGGACTAAAAAAATGCATGCCTAAAAAATTCTCTGGCTGAGGATGGGCTTTGGCCATCTCAGTGACACTTAAAGATGAAGTGTTAGTAGCAAAAACACACTCTGCTTTAAGCTGCTGTACAGTCTCTGCAATCACTTTCTTTTTGATGTCCATGTTTTCAACGATGGCTTCAATCACAACGTCAAGCTGCTTAAAACCGGCGTAGTCTGTGCCACCAGAAATATGACTCATTTTTTCATTGAGTTCATAGGTGGTGAGGTATCTTTTTTGTAAAGCTTTGTCCCAAATTTTTCGGGCCGCTTCGAAGCCTTTAGCTATGGCATCAGTACTGATATCTTTAAGACGAACAAAAACACCTTTATCAGCGGCGACGTAAGCTATACCACCACCCATGGTTCCTGCACCTAAAACACCGATGTGTTTGGTTTCAAGACCTTTAACATCTGAGGCCACACCGTTTCTTTTTTTAACATCTTCCATAAGAAAAAAAAGATTGATTAAATTTTTGCTCACTTCACCACCGGCCACAGAACAAAAACCTTCTTTTTCGATTTCCATGGCTTTTTGTCGATCGGATAATCCCACAGTTTTTTGGATCACACCCAAAGCTACTAATAGTGCTGGGTAATGTCCGTGTGATTTTTTAAGAGTCATTTTTTTAGCTTGAGAGAATACGATGGATCTTCCAAGAGCAGACTCAAGAAATTGATTGGCTAAACCGCGGGCAGCAAAGATTTTTTTTCTTTTCTTAGCACCATTTTTAATAATGTCGTTCGCCATAATCATGGCTTGTTCTTCTAAGATTGCAGGATGAACCATTTTATCGATGAGTCCCATTTTAAGGGCTTTTTTAGCGGGAACCATTTTACCAGCAAGAATCACGTCAAGGGCCGCTTGAATACCAACCACTCGCGGTAAACGAACGCAACCACCAAAGCCTGGGATAATCCCCAGTTTAGTTTCTGGTAATCCAATTTTTGTGTCGTTAGAATCAGAGGCAATGCGGTAATCGCAAGCCAAAGAGAGTTCACAACCTCCACCAGCACATGCACCGTGAATGGCCGCAATCACCGGAATAGGTAGATCTTCGATAGCGTTCATGATGGCTTGTCCACCGCTGACCGCTTGGGCAAAATCATCTTTTGTTTTTAACGATTTAATTTCGTTGATGTCGGCACCCGCAATAAAGATTTTTTTCTTTCTAGATATTATGACGGCCGCCTTAAATTCTTTATTCTCAGAAATCTCTTCTAAAACCTCTGTGAGACGAGTCATGATTGGAGTACTCATTTTGTTGGCACTCTCGCCAATATGATCCCATTCGATCAAAGCAACGGGGCCGCGGGGTGTGATTTTTAAACTTTCTTGTATGCTCATATTAGGCCTCGTTCTCCAGAATCATTGCTCCACCTTGACCACCACCAATACAGAGAGTGGCTAAACCAAATTGTTCATTTCTTTTTTTCATTTCTTTCATGAGGGTTAAAACTAGTCGCGTTCCAGTGGCACCAACGGGGTGACCAAGAGCAATGGCTCCGCCATTGACATTGAGTTTATCGGGATCAATGTCACCCACAGCATTCGAGAGTCCTAGTTTCTCTTGGGCAAAAGATTTTGAAGAGAAGGCTTTAAGACAAGCTAAAACTTGTGCTGCAAAAGCTTCGTTGAGTTCAAAAAGATGAATATCTTTTAATGTTAGACCTGCACGTTTTAAAGCAATGGGTGTTGAGTAAACTGGCCCTAATCCCATCCGCTCTGGCTCAAGGCCAGCAAAGGCGTAACCCCGAATACGAACCAAAGGTTTGTAACCTAAGGCATCGGCTTGGGCTCGGCTCATTAAAAGAACCATGGCTGCACCATCAGTCAAAGGACAGGCGTTACCCACAGTGATTGATCCTGTTTGACGATCAAAATAAGGTTTTAATTTTTGCAGAGCTTCGATGGTTTGACCATCTCGCGGACCGATGTCTTCAGAGACCACTTCTTTGTATTTAGGTGCTAAATAAAGGGGAGCAATCTCATCTTTAAGACGACCATTTTTTGTGGCCGCCACAGCTTTAAGATGTGAATTCAAAGCATACTGATCTTGCTCAAGACGAGTAATATGAAATTCTTTAGCAAGAATCTCGGCCGTTTGACCCATGTTGATGCCTACGAATGGATCATTAAGAGCCTCAACAATAGAAATTCGCGGGGCCAAGTATTTGAGTTTTATTTTTTTTAGCGCACTGATTTTTTGTGAAGTGCTTTTAGCAGATACAAATTCAGCAAAAATATCAGCAAATTTTTGGTTAAATAAAAGGGGGGCTTGGGACATGTTTTCTGTTCCACCAGCAATCACTGTGCTGACAACACCAGCTTTAATTTTATCAAAACCTGTACTGATACTCTCAAGGGCAGAAGCACAGTTGCGATGAACAGTGTGGGCCGATGTTTTTTGTGGAATACCTGCGCGCAAAGCCACCACTCGACTGATGTTCACCGAGTCTGATGGGTTACCGACGTTACCGATAATCACCTCTTCAACACCGCTGACATCTAGATTGGTGCGGGCAATGAGTTCTTGCAGCGCCACTTGGCCCAACTCTGCTGCATGAACATTTTTAAATTTTGATCCAGCTTTAACAAAAGCTGTCCTCACTCCGTCGACAATAACCACATCGTTCGCTGATTTATTCATAAGTTTAACATCCTCCAAGTGAGGTGAAATGATGCCATTTTTTACCCCCCCTGTCGCCTCACAATTTTGTCAGCAAACTTTTGCGCGACGTTTAATGCTTGCCTGTTTTTTACACAGCGTAGAGCTCTCTACCAATCAAACAATTAAGAATTGTGGACAAAAATACCATTTTAGTCGAAGTTCATGTCTCACAAGTTTGGGTCAAAGCTCCCTAGATTTTTTTTAGGATGTGACAAAGACCCATCAGGGGAAGTTATGGATTTAGAACAAGCCGCCTTAGAGTACCATTCAAAAGAACCTGCCGGAAAAGTCAGTGTCAGCTCACCTAAACCTTGCAATACAGAGTTTGAATTGGCTTTAGCCTACTCTCCGGGTGTTGCCGCTCCTTGTAAGGAAATCGCTAAAGATACCCAAAAAGTTTATGATTACACCTCTAAGGGAAACCTGGTGGCCGTGATCAGTAATGGAACCGCAGTTCTCGGCCTCGGTGACATCGGTCCTGAAGCCTCTAAACCTGTGATGGAGGGTAAGGGCAATCTTTTTAAAATGTTTGCCGGCATCGATGTCTTTGACCTCGAACTGAATTCGCCCAGCGTTGATGAATTTTGCAAAGCCGTAAAAGCCCTTGAGCCTACCTTTGGTGGAATCAATCTTGAAGACATCAAAGCACCAGAGTGTTTTGAAATCGAAAAACGTCTTAAAGAAGAGATGAAAATCCCCGTCTTTCATGATGACCAACATGGGACAGCTAGTAGCTCGGGTGCAGCATTAATTAATGCGGTTGAAATTACCAAAAGAAAACTCTCGAACATTAAACTTGTGATCAACGGCGCCGGAGCCGCCGCTGTTGCTTGTGGAAGACTTTTTATTTCTTTAGGTGTGAAACAAAAAAATATTATTATGTGTGATTCTCAGGGTGTCATTTACAAAGGTCGCACCAATGGGATGAACCCCTATAAAGCTGAATTTGCAGTGGATACCACTGCGCGAAGCCTTGCTGATGCTCTTAAAGGGGCTGATTGTTTTGTGGGACTCAGTGTGGCCGGAGCCATGACTGTGGACATGCTGATGTCTATGGCTAAAAAACCCATCGTTTTTGCCATGGCCAATCCTGATCCTGAGATTAGTCCTGTCGTTGCTAAAAAAGCTCGCCCCGACGTGATCATCGCCACCGGACGAAGCGATTATCCCAATCAGGTCAATAACGTTCTTGGTTTCCCATCGATTTTTAGAGGGGCTCTTGATTGTCGCGCCAGCTGCATCAACGAAGAGATGAAGCTTGCGGCCGTGCACGCACTGGCGCAATTGGCTCGTGAAGATGTGCCAGAAAAAGTTTCCCAAGCCTATGGTGGCCAGTCTTTTAGTTTTGGCCCCGATTATATTATTCCAAAACCCTTTGATCCACGGGTCATCATGATCGTGGCCCCTGCTGTAGCCAAAGCCGCCCATGATTCAGGTGTGGCCCAAAAGCCCATTAAAAAAATGAAAGAGTACGTCGAACGCCTTGAAGCGCTTCAGGGCAATAAAGTTAGCTTTATTCGTTCTTGCATCAATCGCGTGAAATCAAAAATTAAACAAACCAAACACACACCACGAATCATCTTCCCAGAAGGCAACACCCATAAAGTATTAAAAGCGGCAAGCCTTGCTGTGGCTGAAGGTGTGATCGAACCCATCCTTTTAGGACGAAAAGATCACATTGTAGAGACTATCGAAAAATTAGGTTTAGAAAATCTCAAAAAAGCCCAGATCATTGAGCCCCGTTTTTCTGAGCACTACCCTCGTTATGTTGCCGAACTTTTTAAAATGAAACACCGAAAGGGTGTCATGGAAAAGGAAGCGGAAAGACTTCTTGAAGACACTCACCATTACGCTGCGATGGCTGTTCACCTTGGAGACGCCGATGGTTTAGTCAGTGGCGCCAGTATTAAATATAAAGATGCCGTGGTACCGATTTTAAAAATCATCGGTTCTGGCAAACGTAAAACAGCATCGGGTCTTAATATTGTTCTTTTTAAAGAGAAAATGTATTTGTTCTCTGACACCTCGGTGAATGTGAACCCCACCGCCCAAGAAGTGGCAAATATTGCCATCCACTGCTCCCGTGTGGCACAATATTTTAAGATGCAACCAAAAATCGCTATGCTCAGTTACACCAACTTCACCTCTCAGGGTGAAAATCCACGAAAAATGCAAGAGGCCGCCGACATCGTACGCCAATATAATCCTAAATTTCGTGTGGATGGCGAAATGCAAGCAGACACTGCCGTCAACCCAGAAATTGTGAAACGCATATTTCCTTTTTGTAATTTTAGTGACGGAGCAAACATCCTTGTATTCCCCAATCTTGATGCCGGAAACATCTCTTACAAATTAGTGCAACAGCTGGGTCAAGGCGAAGTGATTGGTCCATTTTTAATGGGTATTAATAAACCAGCCCACGTGGTGCAAAGAACCTCGGTGGTCGAAGATATTTTAAACACCATTGTTATGACATCTCTTCATTATCAAGCTGTTGAGGAGATCAAATAATAACGGAAGCAAGCCTTACCCAAAAAGCAATTATCATTGGCGTTGGGCTTAAAACCGAAGGCATTCAAGACGTTAAATCAAGTCTCAACGAACTCGAAGAGCTCGCCACCACCGCCGGCTGGGAAGTGGTCGGCAGTATCACCCAACTCCTTAGCAAATGGACACCTGCAACCCTTATCGGTTCAGGTAAGGTCGAAGAGATCG